>JAVBNI010000161.1:0-21132 GCA_031551645.1 Bacteroidales bacterium
CGCCAAGTTTTGTGCATTCAAACTTGAGATTGCTTCGGCTGCCGCCTCGCAATGACGCGCTACCATTCGTCATTGCGAATCGCGAGGTACGAGCGATGAAGCAATCTAACTTTGCACAAAACTTGACAGTGAAAGGTATAACATTTTGTAATTCGTGTTCATTTTTCATCCACGGACTCTGAAAGGCTCACCGAAGGTAATTGCACGAATTAACACGAATTTTCACTAATAAAATTCGTGTTAATTCGTGGATAAAATTTTTGATGCGGTTGCCCTGACCTCGGGTAAGCTAAGCGTAATTCGATGGGAAAAATATGTATCTTACCTGCCTGAAGGCGGAACCATATCAAAACCAAAATCCTGCCTTATTATATTGCTTTTCCGAAGGAAAATATAGTTTTTCAGGCTTTAACCCTTGAGTCGCATTAATCATTTAGGATCAAGATAAAAAAGATGTTGGTAAAAAATGCATTTAATAAGCTCCAAAAGTTGATGCCCTGACGGGCAATTTAATTCTTCTTGCTTGTACGATTCTATTGACATTTTTCCCCTAACGGGGAATTGTCCGTAGGACAACAACATCAATAGAAAGAAATCACCCTCAATTAATAATTGCCCGTTAGGGCATAAATAAATGTAAGAATTTCACACCAACAACATTTTGCACGATCCATCATTGACCATTTATCATTTATCATTAACCATTTATCATTTATCATTAACCATTTATCATTAACCATTTATCATTAACCATTTATCATTAACCATTTATCATTAACCATTTATCATTAACCATTTATCATTAACCATTTATCATTAACCATTTATCATTTATCATTAACCATTAACCATTTATCATTGACCATTTTTATGAAGTATTATTTTGATGAGATAATTCCCCGCCGGCACAGCAATTCGTATAAATGGGATTCGGCTGCGGATGATGCTGTTTTGCCGATGTGGATTGCGGATATGGATTTCCGTACAGCCCAGCCAGTGATTGACGCATTGGTAAAAAGGGCTCAGCATGGTATATTCGGTTATGCCAAAGTCCCGGACGCATATTATGACGCTGTTACAAATTGGTTTGGCAGGCGGCACGGTTTTGCGATACAAAAGGACTGGATATTGTTTACGACGGGTGTTGTCCCGGCGCTTTCGGCTGTCATCAAGGCATTGACTGTTCCTGGCGATGGAGTGATCGTACAGTCGCCCGTATACAATTGCTTCTACTCATCCATTCGTAACAACGGGTGTGCGATCGTATCCAACGACCTTATATACAAAAACGGGAACTATACCATCGACTTTGCCGGACTGGAAAGAATAGCCGCTGATCCCCGGAACAAGCTCCTTCTGCTGTGTAATCCCCACAATCCGGCCGGGCGTGTATGGACAAAAGAAGAACTTATGAAGATTGGCGATATCTGCATCCGTAACGGTGTCGTGGTTGTTTCGGACGAGATACATTGCGACCTGGTATATCCGGGGTACCGCTATATCCCATTTGCCTCCGTCAGCGACGAATTCCTGCAACACTCCGTAACCTGTACTGCTCCCAGCAAAACATTCAACCTGGCTGGACTACAGGTAGCCAATATTTTTGCAGCCGATCCCGGGGTGAAAAAACGTATCGATAAAGCACTTAATATAAATGAAGTCTGTGAAATCAATCCTTTTGCGATAGAAGGATTAATTGCCGCATACAACGAAGGGGAGGAGTGGTTGGAACAATTATTGACCTACCTTCGTGAAAATTATGTATTATTGAAAGATTTTTTCGAAACGCACTTACCCCAATTGAAAGTATTACCGTTGCAGGCAACCTATCTGGTATGGGTTGACTGTTCCGCATTGGGACAATCGTCCGGACAAATAACAGAGATGTTGCTGGAAAAAGAAAAGTTATGGCTGAATGACGGAAAACTGTACGGTGCGAATGGCGATCATTTCGTGCGGATCAATATTGCCTGCCCGAAGGCATTACTCAATGACGGACTCAATAGAATAAAACATGCCCTTGACTCATACACCGGCTAAACAGACGATCCGTATTATTATCGCCTATTTTTTTATTTATGTGGTGTGGGGCTCCACGTATTTCTTCATTGGGGTTGCACTGAAAGGATTTCCGCCATTTTTACTTGGAGCTATCCGGTTCACTGTTGCAGGATTGTTACTTCTGGCCTGGTGTATCTGGAAAGGTGAGCCGGTATTCAGGAAAAACCTGATCAAAAAGTCGGCAATAAGCGGCATTGTCTTGCTTTTTGTCGATATGGCAGTGGTGATGCTGGCGCAACGATACCTCAGCAGCAGCCTTGTGGCTATCATCGCATCATCCACGGCTGTATGGATCTTATTGTTAGACGCGCCGATGTGGAAAATAAATTTTCGCCGTTGGACAGTTGTGTTCGGAGTGATTGTCGGTTTTGCCGGGGTGGTATTGCTGTTCATCGAGCAGTTCGAAATGCAGAGTCAGTCGAATCCTCATGGCGAATATGGGATTATTTTATTGATATTTGGTTGTATATCGTGGGCATTGGGATCGTTGTATGCAAAATACCGGTCGTCAAAAGCCGAAGAACAGAATGCATTCGCAGGTACAGCGTGGCAGATGCTTTTTGCCAGCGCTATGTTTTGGCTATGCACTCTTATCCGAGGTGAGGTGGGACAAACCGATTTCGTTTCTATCCCTGTTTCGGCATGGTTGTCGCTTGTTTACCTGATTGTATTCGGCTCCATTTTTGCATATTCGAGCTACGTATGGCTACTGAAGGTACGCCCTGCTGCGGAAGTAGGAACACATGCCTATGTGAATCCGGTTATTGCAGTTTTTATGGGTAAAACTTTTGGAAACGAACACATCACTCTTATCCAGATTACAGGGATGATAACGATCCTGTTCAGTATCATGATGATTAACCGGAAGGGAAAGAAGAAAAAAATCTGATGGGTTTGATCCTCAAATAGAAGTAAGTAATTATTTGCCAGTGTCGTTTAGTTAATAATCCTGTTAGGTCACCGTGCCAACATTCTCAATTTTCAATTAGTATTTAAAAGGAATGCAGCGAAACATCCTCGCCGTCGAAAACAGCGTATGAACAACTTTCGACCCATTCACCCGTGTTGATGTAACGACTGTTTTCCGCCAGTTGGATATCCATAGCCAGATGCCGGTGGCCGAAAATGAAAAAATCATAATGCTTTTGGCTTAGTTGTTCCTGTGCGTATACTGCTATATATTCTTTATCAACGCCATCAAATGGTTCGTATAAACCGTGGTGTGCCCGGCTGCTTTTCGACCAGTTCCGGCCAATCGCCATACCCCATCGGGGATGCAGGCATGCATACAATATCTTAAGCAATCGATTGTTGAAAATGTACCAGAGTATCTTTTGCCCGATTCCGACAGGCCCCAGGTAATGTCCATGCCCAATCAGAAAGGTCTTATCGTTGATGGTAAATTCCGCCGGTCGTCGAAACACAGTCAAACCGATTTCGTCTGACAGGTAATCACGCATCCAGAGGTCATGGTTTCCGGTAAAATAGTAAATGGTGATACCAGCATCAGTTAGTTCGTCCAATTTTCCCAATAAACGTGTAAATCCACGGGGAACAACATCCCGGTATTCAAACCAGAAATCAAATATATCTCCTAAAAGAAAAATGATTCCGGCATCATATTTTATGGCATCGAGCCATTGTATGAATTTTTTCTCCCTTAGCCGGCTTTCCTTGTCGGGAGTCAGATGAAGGTCGGATGCGAAATATACTTTCTTATTCGGTTTCAGCAAAAATTTCACTCAGTTTTTTGTCTAATGCTTCTCCACGCAGTTCTTTGGCAATAATAGTCCCTTCCTTATCGACCAGAAAATTTGCGGGAATGGTTTCAACTCCATACCTTTTAACTACTTCCGAGTCCCAAAACTTAAGGTCGCATACATGTGTCCATACCAAACCATCTTCCCTGATTGCCCGTTCCCATGATGATTTGGACTGATCCAGCGATACCTGGAATATATTGAAGCCCTTGTCGCGGTATTTGTTATAAGTCTCTACTAAATTGTGGTTTTCCGTACGGCACGGAGCGCTCCATGAAGCCCAGAAGTCGACCAATACATATTTTCCTTTGTTCGACGATAGTTTTGTGATTTGTCCTTCGGGTGAGGGCAAGGCTATTTCGGGCGCATCCTGCCCCAACAAGGACAACATCCGGTTCAATTGCCGTACCCTGTACTGTTCATTCATCTCCATCACATTGGCGTGAAGCGATTTCACATAAGATACTTTCGGATAACGCTTGTAGAATAAGGAATCGGCCATCCGGAAATATTTAATATCCTCTTCCCGGTTAAATAAATAAACGCCCGGTTCTAATTGCTGGTACAGGGCGTAAATAACGACCAATGAATTGGGATTGTTATTGATGAAACGCGTATTATATGCGCGTAGGCTGTCCACCTCGTTGATATAATTCCACTCAAATTGGCGTTGTATATTTGCGAAATTCCGGTTTCCAACAAATTTCTGAAGCGTCCTGTTTAATGAGTCGCCCACAAAAACAGCATGTTCCAACCTTTGATTTAAGCGCCGGATATTGTTTGAATCATCACTGCCTTCGATACTGTATGTCAACGGAAGATGTCGTGCATCGCCGGAAATGGTAACTTTAGACTTTGGCTGTGCCAGGATGCTGATCCCTCTTTTATTGACGGTTAATGTGTAAAAAGTGGGTTGACTTATTTTATATTTAAATGAAAAATTTCCTTCCACGTCCAATTTTACTGAATCGTTTACTGAGTTTTTTTCAGTTCCACCCAATTCACGCAGGTAAATCATTTCCCCATTGGTGCCGCTCAATTTACCCTTGATTTGAACGGGTTTTTCCTGGCTGCAACCAACCAATATGGAAATCAAGACGATCGGAATAAAAGGATTCTTCATATGCTGAATGAAAAATTTGAAATATGTGTATCGAAATAAAATAAAAGAAACAACGGTTACAGAGCTCTCTCCCATTGGACTTGGACTCTATAACCGAAATGAACTGCAAATATATGTATTCTTAACAAAAACCGCACCAAAAATATATTTCAATTAATCCCGGAAAACATCCCGCAGTACGGCAAATGACTTTACCTTGCCGAAACTATCCACATGAGTCGAATAATATGAAAGGATATATTCGGTAAGATAATTTCGTTGGTGGTGACTGATTTGCATTTTATCCAAATGCTCGAACGACAAATTCAGGAATTGCATGAAGAGTTGGTTGTATTCGGGGTGTGGCGAAAAAGCCGTCGGCAAAGCCGTAAAACCACCTTTCCGCAGATCGAACCACATTCCATCCGTCAATTGTTTTGAATTAGGATAAAACCCAAGATAACGCGTATAATGTATCAGAAACATCAGGTGAAAATTGGCAGTTCCGCAATCGTTCAGGTCGAGTGTCTGGATGGTGTGAAGCAGGAAATCAAACAATTCATGGTTGGCTTCCTCTTCTTTGAGTGTTTTGTTGAGTATTTCGGTAATGAATAGAGCAATACAACTCTTTACAGGGTCGAATGGGATGCTCAGGAATGGTTGAAGTATTCTTACATTTGATACCCTTTGCATTTGCCGGTTGACGCGGTGATGCATCTCAGTCTCGATCAGGTGCAAGGGTTGGAACAAAACGGCGCGGACAGGAGATTTTTTACTAAAAGCTCCTTTTACAAAAACAGTTTGTCGCCCCATATACTCGGTGTACAGGTTGGCGATCAAACTACTGTCGCCATAGCGGAGACAGTTCAGGACAACGGCGCGTGTATCGGTTATCAAAAGATTAATGGTTAATGATCAATGGTTAATTATGATAAATTTGTCACTCGTCACTCGTCACTTGTCACTTGTCACTCGTCACCAATTTGTCACTCGTCACGCTTTTTTGAATAAAGTATCGAACCATTCCATTTGTTGTTCCGGGGTCATCTGACTATTATCCAAAATAATGGCGTCAGGCGCTTGCTTGAGCGGACTTTCGGAACGGGTTTGGTCGATGTGGTCGCGTTTGGTAATGTTCCGGTTGATTTCATCCCAATCGGCAGGCATACCTTTCTGGATCAGTTCGTCATATCTGCGTTGTGTACGGACTTCGGGGCTTGCGGTCATAAAAATTTTGATGTCGGCATCGGGAAAGACATTGGTGCCGATATCTCGGCCATCCATTACGATACGTTTGTCCTTTCCCATTTCTTTCTGCAAGGCCACTAATTTGTCGCGAACTTCTTTTATCGCACTGATCTCACTCACTTTTTCCGATACGGTAATGCCCCGGATATCGCGTTCCACACATTCTCCATTCAGAAATGTCTCGTTTTGCTGCGTTTCCGGATTTCTACGGAAAGTAATATGGATATCATCCAAACGGTCGATCAGGGCGGGGAGATTGATTTCGTCGTCTTTGATGAACTCGTTTTGTAATGCAAATAGGGTGACAGCACGGTACATTGCGCCGGTATCGATATACGCATAATTCAGTTTTGCTGCAATAGCCTTGGCAAAAGTGCTTTTTCCACAGGAAGAAAAGCCGTCAATGGCAATGATTAATGAACGCATATTTTTAGTACTAAACAAAAATTAGGTTTAATTATTTACAGGAAATAATATTCCACAGAGGGAGTACATTCTCAATTTTCAATTCTCCATTCTCAATTATTTATCAGATTGGCTGCATTTTCACCATCAATGGCCGATGAAGTGATCCCACCGGCATATCCGCTTCCTTCGCCGCAAGGATAAAGCCCTTTCAACTGTATATGTTGCATGGTTACAGCATCGCGCGGGATACGGACAGGCGTGGATGAGCGCGACTCAACTCCTACAATAAGCGATTCGGAGGTAAGAAAACCGGGCATTTTGCGGTCGAAAGCTTTGAATGCTTCCTGTAAACGCCGTGTTATCTGTTCGGGAAGCCATGTGTGCAGCGCGGAGGATGTAACCCGCGGCAGGTAACTGCATGCCGGAAGATTAACCGACATTTTTCCTTTTACGAAGTCAGTGGTGCATTGTGCCGG
Source organism: Bacteroidales bacterium (assembly GCA_031551645.1). GTDB lineage: Bacteria > Bacteroidota > Bacteroidia > Bacteroidales > UBA4181 > JAIRLS01. The sequence goes on from JAVBNI010000161.1 coordinate 7,056, forward strand.
AGCTGTTTGTCCACCTCCACCGTTCAGGGCAGCCAGTTGCTCGATATGTTGCTGATAGCGTAATCCGGATAGTGCGCCGTGTTCAGCGTATCCGGACAGATCTTCCAAACGCGTTTCCACCACAATACCTGAATTGGCAAAAGCCGTATGCCTGCGCGATGACGACATACCATTGACAACCAACCCGTCGAGCGAAGTCGATGCCGGAACGATATAGCCGCCCGGACACATGCAAAATGAATAGACACCCCGTTCTTCCACCTGGGTGGTAAGCACATATGCTGCAGTGGGAAGATATTCCATTTCGGGAGAACGGTGGTAGGATATCTCGTTGATCAGCGACTGCGGGTGCTCCACACGTACTCCCATAGCAAAAGGCTTGGCTTCGAGGGCGTAATGGTTACGGTGGAACATTTCGTAGACATCGTTAGCTGAATGGCCGGTTGCCAGGATAACCGCGTTACCATGGAATTTATCGCCCGTGGCTGTTGTGATTCCGGATACTTTCCCGTTTTTAATGATAAAATCGGTAAGTTTTTGTCCAAAATGAAACTCACCGCCACATTGGATGATAGTTTGCCTCATATTCCTGATAATTACAGGAAGTATATCGGTACCGATGTGCGGATGGGAATCGATCAGGATATCGTCTTTTGCACCATGAAAATGAAATAATTGCAATACCCGTTCGATATTACCGCGTTTGCGCGAACGGGTATATAATTTTCCATCGGAAAAGGCGCCTGCACCACCTTCGCCGAAACAATAGTTCGATTCGGGATTCAGCCCTTGGCCGCGACACAAAATAGCGATATCCTGTTTGCGGGTACTGATCTCTTTGCCCCGTTCTATGATAATGGGCCTGAAGCCCCTTTCTATCAATCTGAAAGCAGCAAACAGGCCTGCCGGTCCACTTCCGGCAATCACCACTTCGGGACACGATGCTACATTGTCGAAACGGAAACTATATTCCTTTGCAGGAATTGTCTCTCCTTTCGTGTATATTTCCAGGTTAAGCACCACTTTCACGCAGTTTCGCTTGCGCGCATCGATCGAACGCCGCAGTACATTTAAGCGGGCAATATCCCCGGCGTTGCATCCGATTTTACAAGCGACAACTTTTTCCAATAATTCGGGACCGGCTGCTTCTTTGGGTGATACGACAATTTGAATCTGCTTGGGCATGACAGGATTTTAGGTTTGCAAAGATACGGAAAAAGAAAGGCGGGGCGATCAATTTTTGGAACTGATTTTGCCTACTTTTGTGTCGTGGCTGTTCAAAAAATCATACATGTTGATATGGATGCATTTTATGCATCGGTAGAGCAACGCGACTTTCCCGAGTTGCGGGGTAAACCGGTGGTGGTAGGTCGGGCAGTGACTCGAGGTGTGGTAGCTGCGGCCAGTTACGAGGCGCGGAAGTATGGCGTACATTCGGCTATGCCGTCGTTGGTGGCGCAACGCAAATGTCCGCAACTGATTTTTCAACCACATCGTTTTGCTGTGTATGAAGCTGTATCGCAACAAATACGTAACATATTCCACGAATATACCGATCTGGTGGAACCGTTGTCGTTGGATGAAGCATACTTAGATGTGACTTCGAACAAAAAGGGTATGATCTCGGCTACGCATATTGCAATGGAAATCAAGCAACGGATCAAGGCGGAAACCTGTTTGACAGCTTCGGCAGGTGTGTCGTATAATAAGTTCCTGGCCAAGATGGCTTCGGATGTCAATAAACCTGATGGTATTTTTGTGATTGAACCGCATCAGGCAGTCGATTTTCTGAAAAATTTGGATATTGGTAAATTTTATGGAATAGGAGAAGTTACCGCCGAAAAATTACGAAAGATGGGGATACGTAACGGGGCAGACCTAAGCGGACAAAGCTTAGAGGCAATGATCGAATTGTTCGGAAAACGGGGGCTTTTCTTTTACGATATTGTACGTGGAACCGACCGTCGTACGGTGGAACCTGAACGAATACGTAAGTCCATCAGCGTAGAAAATACATTTGAAAATGATCTGACCACACGTTTCGGTGTTATTACGGAACTGTACCGGCTTGAAAAAAGGCTTTTCTCCGAAATGCAGGAGTTACAGCAGTTTGCCAGGACGATGACATTGAAAGTACGTTTCAATGATTTTCAGACTATTACTCGTAGCCGTACCCTGTCTACCCTGATAGACAGCTACCACCTTCTGCAACAAACGTCACGCAGTCTGATCAATGAAATATCCTTAGAAGGAAAAGGGATACGTCTTTTGGGTATCGGTGTGTCCAACCTGCACGATGCCGGCGATTCGCGCCAGCTTGAACTGGATTTGGACTGGCCGGTGGGCCGGTAATTGAATATTGACAATTGACAATTGACAGTTGAAAATTGAAAATATTGGTCTAATTTTTTTTCGAAATATTCAATTGACAATATTCAATTACTTAGCTGTTCACTTTTGATAACTTCCTTTATTGATAATTTTCCTGACTGAATGGCTTTTATAAATTGCTCATAATCAATCTCTGTTTGTTCTGCATACGCTTTTGTAAAAGAGACCATTGCTTCGCCAAACCTGTTGCTTTTTCCCATATAGGCATTGATGATTCCGGAATTACCGGTCTTGGCATGTGCTCTTGCCAATGTCCGGCCACACAGCCGTGCATAGGCTTCCAGTAATTCAGCATTAAAACGTTCAATTTCAGGTGTTATTTTCTTGTCTTTCAGTTGTCTGAAATAAAAATGCCGCCCGGCAGGACCCGTGCTCCATCCCAGGAAAATATCACTGGCTGCCTGTATCAATCGTTGTCCTTCTACAACCCTCTGACCATGATGTTCGTAAGGGCTTTTCGTCATGTATGCCTCCAGTACGCTTTCGCGGGCTTCTTTTACCTGGATAAATAAAGGCTCATCCTTTTCATTCATCAACAAAGCAACATAACAGCGCCTGCCAACACTGCCGGTTCCAACTACCTTCAAGGCAAGATCGGCAATCTTGTAATGGCTGATTAGAAACCGCCGGTCGGGTAATAAAGTATCCAGATATCCATCCCAAAACGAAAGCAAGGCATCCATTACCTTGTCCAGATCATAAGGATGGTATACCAGGGGTGGTTGTTCCGTAATCTCAAATTTACCCAGGACTTGCCGGGTGATTTTATAAAATACTTGTTCGGGTGTACTTTTACTGGCTTTGGCAATAGCATCGCTTAATAGATTTTTGGCCTTTTGATTTTTAGTATTATTGAACAATGTGACAAGGTCGAACTTCATGTACCATAAGTCAAGCATGCTCATTTCACTGAATTTTTGCATGTTATCCTGGTACGAACGGACAAGGGTGAATACAATATCTTCGGCTGTACTTTTTTTAATATCATGATCGTAGGCCGCCAATACGAAACTTGTGGCAAGGCGTTTCAAGTCCCATTCCCAAGGTGCGAGATAGGTTTCGTCAAAATCGTTGATATCAAAAACCAGCGTTCTTTCTGGTGTTGCATACCCTCCGAAATTCAAGAGATGGCAGTCGCCGACCGATTGTATTTTCAGTTCGGTGTGAGGCTGATGATGAAGGTCGTACGCCATAATACCTGCAGTGCCACGGTAAAATGCAAATGGAGATGCACTCATTCGTTGATGCCGTATCGGTATGAGTTCGGGCAGACGATCGTCGTTGGAGGCGATAATCATGTCCACTAAAGGTTTACGTGATGGCGATACTTTGAAAACCGACAGCTCGTTCCGGCTTACCTTTTTTCGCATCAATTTCCCTTTCTCGATTTGTTCTTTCTTTGTTTTCATTCCTATGTACTTGACTTATAGGTAATCGAATATTGATGATCGGATATCTACATAAAATGAAGAAAACCAACAACCCAAAGCAATTACTTACTCTATAAAACAAAACACTTTATTGCCGGGAAAGTTGTAGGAAATGAGAAAATGGGATTCGATAAGATCTCAATAAAAAACCGGGTTTCATCCAAAGATGCTCGGTTTTCAGAAATTGGTATTTTTGATAGTTGCCTATTTCACAATCCAATCGATAGGCTCAATTCCGTTTTGTTGCAGATATTCGTTGGCTTTGGAAAAATGTTTACATCCGAAAAAGCCACTATAAGCAGAAAAAGGGGAGGGGTGGGGCGCTTCAAGCACCAGGTGTTTTTGGGTATCGATTAATTGCTTTTTTGCACGAGCATAATTTCCCCAAAGCATAAAAACCAGATGTTCGCGTTGATTGGATAACGTTTCTATCACCTTGTTAGTAAATGTTTCCCAGCCTTTATTCTGGTGCGAACCTGCCGTGGCAGCCCGAACAGTTAAGGTTGCGTTGAGCAGGAATACACCTTGGTCTGCCCAACATTCCAGATTACCGGATGAAGATGGCTTAATTCCCAGGTCGGATTCGATTTCTTTGAACATGTTGACTAATGATGGCGGTGGCGGGACACCGTACGGAACAGAGAAACTGAGTCCATGTGCCTGTCCCTTGCCATGATACGGATCTTGTCCCAAGATGATAACTTTTACTTTAGGAAGTGGCGTGTGGGCAAATGCGTTGAATATCAAAGATCCTGGAGGATAGACCGTGTAATGGTTTTTTTCTTCTACCAGAAAAGATTTAAGATCGGCAAAATATGGTTTTTCAAATTCATCGGCCAACACTGCCAGCCAGCTTTCTTCAATCTGAGGTTTGATTTTTTCTGTCATTTTTCAGGTATTAAAGATGTTAATGGAATAATTGCTTGTAAAACTATCATATTGTGTGGGTTTATTTTTTGGGGAGGTTGGAATATTTTTGGATTCCCTTGATGAAATACTGGTAAACAATACTTCTGGAGTATACACAGGAAGGGTAGGAGAGAGGCCTGTCAGATATATGCCCGTATTTTTTTCGAATTTTCCTATATGCCGTGTGAGCTTTGTATATGGTTTTAATGATTGAAATATTACCTCTCAACGAAGCATAAATAGCTGAAACAAGGTCGAGTACCATTCGGATGAATAATGTTCGTCTATGGTCTCGTTTGGGTAAGTTTTTATACAACATCAACAAGTTGTTACGGTAATTCAAAAAGGTTTTGAACGACGAACTCTGCGGTAACATACCTCCTCCTACATGATAAACAGTAGAATGTGGTGTATACCAGATAGAGTATCCCGCATTTTTCAATCGCCAACAAAGGTCGATTTCTTCCATGTGGGCATAGAAAGAGGTATCAAAGCCTCCCATCTGATGAAATAGTGGGGCTTTAATCATACAACAGGCTCCTGTTGCCCAAAAAACTTCCGTTTCGGTATCGTATTGTCCTGAATCTTTTTCTATTGTGTTGAACAACCGTCCCTGGCAGAAAGTGTAGCCGTATTTGTCGATGAATCCTCCGGCGGCACCGGCATATTCAAAACTTGTTTGATCTGCTGTCGAACGGATTTTAGGCATGCAGGCTGCTATATCCGGTTTCTGTTGCATCAGTTCGAGCATGGGTTGCAACCATCCTTCGGTTACTTCCGCGTCGGAATTAAGCAGGACATAATATTCAGATGTAATCTGCTGTAAAGCGATATTGTAACCTTCGGCAAAACCATAATTTTTATCCAACTTGATCACCTGTATATTGGGATGATTTTTCTGCAAATAGGACAACGAGTCATCTGTCGAGGCATTGTCAGCCACTATCACCGAAACGCCCGGAAGTTGGGAATAACTCTCAACTCCTGGTAGATATTTTTCCAGAAAATGCCGTCCGTTCCAATTTAGGATAACAACCGCTATCGACAAATTTTGATCAGTATTCTGCAATAATGGTTAATGATAAATTTTCAACCTTTCAACCTTTCAACTTTCAACAATTCAAACCGTCTGCTGCCAACTTTTATCTCTCTGTTCCGAGAAAATGCCTTGCAAAATTGACATTCAATATTTCAAGACGTTTGCTATGCTCACGCAGCCGATTCAGGAAATTATCATATGATTTTAACTCTTGGGGAGTCCATGCTGTTTCACTGAGAGCACAAGCCCGCGGATATGCCATATACTCCGCATGATGTTCATCGGTAATATATTCCGTCCAAAGGTTACCCTGTGTGCCCAGGATATATTTTGTCTGGTTCTCGTTCAACCCCTTGGGAACCGGGTTATACATATATACCATGCTTAACGGGAGATACCCGCCTGAGGCCAGAGGCTCGTCCTTACGGTTGCGCCATTGGTAATAGTCGAAATAACAATAACGGTTTGGCGTCATAATGGCATGATGTCCTTTCTGTGCGGCAGCAATACCACCCTGTTCGCCACGCCACGACATAACAGTTGCACCGGGAATTTCACCTCCATCCAATATTTCATCCCAACCAATGATTTTTCGTCCACGGGCATTAACAAAACTGGCTATCCTCCGGCAAAACCATGTTTGGAGTTGTTCGTCATTCTGCAAACCATTCTGTAGTTTCAGGTTATAGCAGTATTCGGATTGTTGCCACTGATCCTTTACGCACTCGTCACCACCAATGTGTATGTAAGGTCCTGGAAAAATATTCATTACCTCATACAGGACACGTTCGAGAAACAGGAATGTTTCTTCTTTCGGACAATATATGTTTTTGAAAATACCCCATTCTCGTGCCACTTCGACAGGCCTTTCGGTACATGACAGTCCGGGAAATGCAGCCAGTACAGCGGTGGCATGTCCCGGCATTTCGATTTCGGGGATGATGGTGATATGGCGGTCGGCGGCATATTGAACCAGTTCCTTGAGTTCCGACTGTTTGTAATACCCGCCGTAACGAACACCATCATAGCGGCGAGGTTCGTCGTTCAGGTGGCCGGTCATTGTTTCGCTGCGCCAGGCGCTGACATATTGCAATTCGGGGTAGCTGAGTATTTCGATACGCCAACCTTGATCATCGTTCAGATGCAGGTGCAAGTAGTTGTATTTATACATAGCCATCAGGTCGATGTACCGTTTCAGAAAGCTGACCGGGAAAAAGTGGCGTGCAACATCTAGCATCAATCCGCGATAGGGGAAACGTGGTGCGTCGTTAATTTCAACAACGGGAATCTGCCATGTGCGGTTAGCGATGATTGTCCGGCTTTCCAATTCCGGAGGAAGTAGCTGCCGGATGGTTTGGAAAGCATAAAAGATGCCGGCGGATGTTTGAGCACGTATAACGACTTCGTTGGTACTCACTTTCAAATGATAACCCTCTGGATGGGTTATTTTCGGATCGATGGTTACCGTGATGGCTGATGATGCAGATGACGCATAGTTGATATTCAATCCCGAACTGCGGTTGATCATTTCCAGAAAAAAGTCGCATGCTTTTTTTGTGTCGGGATCGTTGGTTTTCAATATGATTCTCGTACCGGATGTCAATTCAAACGTTCCTGCACTTTGTTTCATTTCGGCGGGTTGAGGTATCAATGGCCAGGTTTGCGCCGATAATTTCGAAAAGCAGAAACAGAACGTAATGACTAATATGACAATGTTTTGCATGTATGTCTACGATTATTTCAGGAGCAAAGGTAGTAAATTAGTTCATCATTTAATGTCGTTTAATTAATGACTCTGACAGGTCTACCGACCCTGTCAGGTCATCACGCCAAAGACCTGTCAGGCTGCGAAGCTGCTGACAGGGCCAGAATAGAATACCTTTCACAGCCAAGTTTGTACAAAGTTAGATTGCTTCATCGCTCGTGCCTCTCGATTCGCAATGACGAACAGTAGCACGTCATTGTGAGAGGCTACCCCAAAAAAATGTGGCACAATGCCGTTATGAAATATTGTCTTAAAATCAGCGATTTACGCAAATCTGTCATTGGTAACATTGATATAAATACCATAAAAGGTTCTCCATTTACAAGATTTTCCCATAACTAAAATCTCAAATGCTTCACTGAACTTCCGTTTCGTTTGATGAGTTTCAACGCATCGATTCCGGCTTTCAAATGTATATCGACAAACTTGTGGGTTACCTCTTTGTCGCTTTCGGCGGTTTTTACTCCCGTCGAAATCATCGGCATATCCGATGTCAGCAGCAATGCACCTGTACTTATGTTGTTGGCGAACCCTACGGTAAAAATTGTGGCAGTTTCCATGTCGACGGCCATGCAGCGTATGCGCAGCAAGTATTGCTTAAATGCATCGTCGTGCTCCCATACCCTGCGGTTGGTGGTATAAACGGTACCCGTCCAATAGTCGAAACCCATATCGCGTATGGTGGTAGAGACAGCCCGTTGCAAACTGAAAGCAGGTAAGGCAGGAACTTCGGGCGGAAGGTAATCATTCGATGTCCCTTCACCACGGATGGCGGCAATAGGTAATATCAGATCACCAAGATTATTCTTTTCCTTGAGAGTACCGCATTTGCCCAAAAACAGAACGGCCTTGGGTTCTATGGCTGACAACAGGTCCATTACGATTGCTGCATTCGCGCTTCCCATACCGAAATTGATCATGGTAATGCCATCGCTCGTGGCACAGGGCATGTTTGCATTGGGATCGGCTACCGGTACATTATTCCATTCGCAAAATAAATTAAGGTAGTGCTTGAAATTGGTCAACAACACAAATTCTCCGAAATTTTCCAAGGGATTTCCCGTGTATCGCGGCAACCAGTTGCCAACTATTTCTTCTTTGGTTTTCATACTATTTGCCTCAATAAAAATGAACTGTTTGCAAAGGTATCCAAAATAAGCCGGTTATCGTTATAACAACCAATAGAACCTTGTTGTTATATGTACTTGATGATCTTACAGAGACTCATTGCTTTTTCCATACAATTCAAAAATCAATATTGATATACCGTATCAGCGGGAAGGAAAGGCTTACGCCCCAATTGTCGTACTCGAAGGAATTGAGGTAAACGAATACTCCGATACTGCACCATTTGGGAAATGTCAGCGAATAGCCCCATTCGGTATAATACTTCTTATCGTGGATACAAATAATGATATCCTAATTTTTGCGTACTTTTGTTTTTTTGCGTACAATTTTGATTCTGTTGATTCCGTGTTTATCCACAGAGTCGGCATCGTCCACCGAAACGAGGGGATAAATAACTACTCAATGCTATCATGCAATTTGGCTATCAAACATTGGGTATTCAAATATGAAAAAAATGGAAGAAAGAATTCACACCCAAGATACGGGTTCAAATAATTTGTCTGTAGCCAGACCTGTGCAGCCTCAAGAAAGGATAGAAGTCCTTGATGTTATACGTGGCTTTGCCCTGTTGGGAATATTAATTGCAAATATGGCTTTATTCAGTAGCCCCGCTCTCTACTATGAGATTTTGGGTAAGAATATGTGGGCGGGGCTTGGGGACACCATCGCTTCTTCGTTCATTAACCTTTTGATTCAAGGAAAATTCTACTCCATGTTTTCTTTCCTTTTTGGTTTGGGTTTTGCCATATTTTATGAAAGAGCCAAAGCAAAAACCACACGACCAACACACCTTTTTTATAGAAGGCTTTTTATTCTATTGCTTATAGGCTTGGTTCATGCATTTTTTATCTGGTTTGGAGATATACTTGTTACTTATGCGTTACTTGGTTTCCTGTTGCCTTTGTTTTTTAATCGAAAACCTAAAACTCTTCTGAGATGGGTAGCAGCACTTTTTCTCATAATTGTACTGTTTTTGGCTTTTTTGATGGCTTTAGTGGCACTCGTGAAGATGATAAAAGAGGGAGCATTTGCTGAGATCATGCAACCATTTATTACCAATGTGGAAAACAGGATCGAAAGTTCATATCATGCTTATGGCCAGGGAACTTTTGCAGAAATAATGGCTCAGCGCGCCTCTGATACTCTTTTTACCTATAACCAACTATTTGCAAGTATATTTTACATATTTCCCCTATTTTTGTTGGGGCTTTATGCCGGGAAAAGAGGTATTTTCCAAAACATTGAAGCAAACTTAACCTTCATAAGAAAAATATGGAAATGGAGCTTTGCGGGAGGTCTTACCATGAGCATTGTAAAACTTATATGCAAATACTTGATGGGAGATGATCTTTATTCCTTTTATACTGTGATTCGAACCGGCGCCGGATTTTTGGGAGATACGGGGCTTTGTCTTTTCTTTATGACCTCCATTGTACTCTTGTATCAAAACAGGAAATGGATGCTAAAACTAAAGCCATTGGCCTATATGGGCAGAATGCCATTAAGTAATTATCTGTTTCAATCAATAGTTTGTACAACTATTTTTTACAGCTATGGTTTGGGACTTTATGGTAAAGTTGGTCCTGCTTTGGGGTTAGTTTTAACAATTGTTATTTTTACTATTCAAATGTTTGTCAGCAAATATTGGTTTAAACGATATCAATTTGGCCCTATAGAATGGGTTTGGAGAAGTCTGACTTACGGCAAACTTTCCGGAATGAAGTATCACTATAGATCGACAAAATTAACCACGATAAGCAGAATGTAGTATTCTACCGATGAGCGACAATGTGAGAAATCGTCGTTGAGAGAATACCGTATCGAACTGACAATCGCCCGACAAAGCTGACAATGTTTAGATAAAATAGAATTTAAAAATGAAAATAATTTAAAAGTTGCGCCCGATACAAATAAGGGATTTTAAAATGAATTTGAAATCATTACGATTAAGAAAAATTTTAAAGCAAATATTGCTTTCGGTCTTCTTCTTTGTGTGCTTTATCTCCTGTGATAGACCCGCCTGTAAAAACACAAACTCTATTTTTGACAAGTATCAGCCTGTTTCTAAGGAATATAAACTGGAGCTTATTAGGCAGTTATCAATTGTTGACAAATCAAAATTGACATATTGGCTTAAAGATTACACTGAATATGATAACGAAGTACAGTTTCATTTTTATATTCAAAGTAAAGAACTATGCGCCGTTTTAGTTTTGAATATTGAACAATGGGGTAAACTTGAACCACTAAAAAAAACGAAGGGGAAAGGACGTTTTAATGCCAAATTTATAAACCTCCAATTTGACATTGTACAAGATACTTTAAATCCGAAGTTTATTTATAGAACCCATTCGGGAATATCAGATTAAATTAAGACAAACGATGCAAAGAAACGCTGCCTACAACGAGCGGTTTGGCTCATCACGGATAACTATATAGTTAGCGATCATTGTAGCGGATAACCAACCAGACATACAATTCAGATTCTGAATTTGTCAATCATTTTGATAAGGCAAAGACATTTATTTTTCTAATATTTTACTAAAAACATAAAATATTTATTGTTTATCAAAAAATATTTATTATATTTGCAGCATAATTTTAAATTAATAAAATCATCATGAAAAGAATTTCAATAGTATTTCTTCAGGCGGTCATCGTGCTTATCGGCATTGTAGCATTTACCATTTTGATTTGGGTTCCCTCAGCTGAAGGGAGAGCCACAAACTTAGATTTGTTCAGCATTTACTCTGACCCGTTCATCCTATATGGATACGCAGCGTCAATCGCTTTTTTTGTTGCGTTGTACAAGGCGTTCAGATTACTTGGATACATCGGGCAAAATAAAGTATTCTCTTCAAACTCTGTTAAGGCTTTAAAGAGCATAAAGTATTGTGCAATCGTACTAAGCATTTTAATTGTGTTGGCAGGAGTTTATATAAAGATATTCCATAATAAAGAAGACGACCCTGCGGGTTTTCTTGCCATGTGTATCGTGACTACTTTTGTTTCTATCGTAGTTGCAACTGCTGCGGCAATATTTGAAAAAGTCTTGCAGAATGCTATAGACATGAAATCTGAAAATGACTTAACAATTTAAGCTATGGCAATCATTGTAAACTTAGACGTGATGATGGCAAAGCGAAAGATCTCTCTTAATGAACTTTCAGAAAGAGTTGATTTGACATTATCTAACCTTTCTATCTTAAAGACAGGGAAGGCGAAAGCAATTCGTTTTAGCACCTTAGAGGCAATTTGTAAAGCATTGGACTGTCAACCGGGTGACATTCTGGAATATGTAAGTGATGAAAAAAGAACAACGGACAGTTAACAGCGGTTTTGCGTCAGGCGGTCTAATGTGATAATATGAACATTAGTGCTTTTTATTAACGCTCTGTTGAGCGGCAATACGGTCTCACCGTAAGATAATTGCCGCTCAACAGAGTCATATATTCCACTCATCGCGGGGATTTTGTCACTCATTGGATTCGCTGAGCTAAAGGTTCTCAATTATCAATTATTTACACCACCATCACTTTTCCGATTGCTTCCATCAATCGCGCATAATCCACCGGTTCTTTCACAATGATTTTATTCCGGTTTTTGCCGAAATTTTGTTTCCTGTCATTGTGTATGTTTCCCAGGCAAACCAGCGGAACATCAGCGTGTATGGAGTTTATTTTCCGGATAAGATCATTGTTTGCATCATCAATAACTGATGTTCCCGTTACTATTATATCAATGTTATTGCAACGGCTTACGTGGTCGAGCCATTGTTGCGTGTCGTTTGCTTCGATGACATTGAACCCTCCTGCAGCAAGTAGCTTTTCGTAATAACGATATTTCAGTATTCCGGATTCCACCAGTAATACGATTTTACCGAAAAATGGTTTGTAAGAAACGGTTCTTTTGTCGGTTGTTTCGTCGAAATACCATGTATCATCGGGAGCAACGGGCAAGTATGGTATGGTGAAACTGAACGTTGAACCTTCGCCGACAGCTGATTGAAGCCACATGCGGCCTCCCATCAGTTCTACCAGGTTTTGCGAAATGGTAAGGCCGATGCCTGTTCCACGATGAAAATGGTTGTTGCCCTGTTCCACCTGACGGAACCGTTCGAAGATGATTTCGTACATCTCCTCCGGAATGCCGATGCCTGTGTCTTCCACTTCAAATTCGAGCATACCCGGGGTTTGCAGTTTGTACCCGAAACGGATGTATCCTTTGTGGGTGAATTTGATGGCATTGTCTATCAGGTGGAAGAGCGTTTGCTGCAAACGTACCGGGTCTACGTATGTGACGCCGGGATGAATGAACCCCGTATCATCAAGCAGCAGTGCTATGGTGCCCTTGTTCTGAACTTTCAGTTCCGTATCAAACACCGGCACCAGGTCACGCATGATCCGGTTGATGTCGGTTACCACAGGGAATACATTCAATGAATTTGCTTCGACTTTGGCAATATCGATCACGTCATCGATCAACCGGATCAATTGCCGGCTGCATGTGTTGACCACCTGTACGTATTTTTGCCGGAGTTCGAGGGCAAGGTCGCCGGAAGTGAGGAACTGGAGGAACCCGTTGATTCCATTGAGCGGAGTACGTATCTCGTGCGATATGTTGGCCAGGAAAGCCGATTTGAGGCGGTCGGCCTCTTCGGCTTTTTTTCGGGCGCGTATCAGCTCCAGTTCATCAGTCTTCCGGTCGGTGATGTCAAGCGCATGTTGCAGGTGAACCATCCGTCCGTCTACCCATTCGATAGCCGTATCAATGCATTCGTACCATTTCCCGGAAAGGTTGTTTTGATATTCCCATTTGTAGAAACCGGTAGGGTTGTTTTGGACATCGCGCAGGTGCGGGTGCGGGCAATTTTTGCACGGGCCTGTTTCGCCTGTCCGCAGGACTTTCCAGCAAGCCCAGCCTTCCATATCATCATCACCCATGTCTTCCTTAACTTTATGGTTGGCGAACAGGATTTGTCGCGTATCAAAGTCTATTACAACCACATTTGAGTTGATATTATCCATCACCGTCCTCAAAGTTTGTTGTGAAAGCCGTATGGAAGCTTCAGCCCGGTGCCGGCGGATGGTATTTGCGAATATCTGTGACAATCCGCCCAGCAACTCAATCTCATTATTGTTCCATTCGCGGTTTGTTGTACAATCGTCATAACAGGCATAACCATAATTGATACCATCGATTACCAGTGGAAAACACAAGGCGGACATGATCCCGGCATCCTTATGAAATTGCAGGATATCGGGCGAAAGCCCTGCAGGGCCGGATATTTGGATATACTTGCCGTTGTTGAGCCTGTCGTACACGGTTCGTAAATCCCGGAACCGTTCCTTTAACGGGGCGATACCGGTGTTGCACCATTCGTAGGTATTGTCCGAGTCCCTTTCGGCAATATAG
>JAVBNI010000016.1:0-48879 GCA_031551645.1 Bacteroidales bacterium
TGAATACCATTACAGATACAATAGACGCAACCACATGGATACTGTTTTTGACAACCTAATTTGCAGAATGATTAAATTCGAGCCAATCCGCAGAAAATTAAAAAAATAATTAGTGAGCTTTAAACGCCTATACCGAAAAAAATTTAGATAATTTTAAAAATTAGAAAATAGATTGTTTTGTTGCAACAATTTTCCCACAGACAATTTACCTCCTTTATGCGGCTGTCTGCTCCTTGTGCGGGTTAAAGATTTTTTCACTAATTGTTCCATAGTTAATGATATGGATAAAACTTCGCGTCCGAAATGTACAACATTTTTTTCAAATTTTAATCATTTTGTCAAATAAAAATTACATTACGATCGGGTGCATTTCAGGGCAACCGCATCAAAACTTGAGTAACTTTTTCATATAGTTTGAATCCAAGGGATTGTATTGAAGCTAAAAAATGCTGTCTAACAGATAAACGTATTAGAACAAGAATAATATCCTTTGTGAAAACTTTGTATTATTGGTCATTTTTAATGTGATTTTGGGAATGTTCTTCTTAATAGCGTTCTATTTTACAGGCATGTTGCATATTTAATTTATTGATTATCAGTAATTATTTTTTGAATTTGCATGATAGATTTCTATTTTACAGGCATTTTCCCGCATCAAACATGCATGTTGCACGCATTATTTTCCATGAGGCAGTCATTGTGTCGCATTGAACATCCATTTTACACCTACTATTTTGCATGTTACAGCCATTTCTCAGCGAATAGTTAATAGTATCACAAACAAGTAATCGATAAGAATTATTTTATGCAAAATGCAGGTAGCTGAACCTCAAAAAAAATGTTAAGTTGTTAAACATGGATTAATGTATTAATTTACAGAAAAATAACCCTTAACAAGGGTGTCTTAACAATTTTAAACTTTGTTAAGGAAATTTTCAAGGCATTAAATATTCTAATTATCAACATATTATAGATATTAAAAATAAGTAGCTTAACAATCCTTAACAAATTTTCAAAAAATTGTTAAGGCATAAATAATTGATTACAAAATAAATAAGTTTCATTTTAACAATCTTAACAAATTTTAGAGGGGTGCTGGAACCTGAATTGGAGAAAAAAGTTAATAACCATACGTGAAAAATCTATTTATAATTCTAATTGTCAATGAAATAATCTTCGATTACATGGTTATAATTCATTATAACTATGTAATCGACAAATAAGTTATTTATTTTTAGACAATTGAGTCTTCTTTTCTGACATGGTTATTAAAAATAAACTCCAATTCAGGTTGGAACCTTCAAAAAACAAGTCATAAAAAACTCCCGAGAAGGAGTTCTTTTATGTGTAATTCATCCTGACACTAACCAGCGATTTGCTTTTGTAATTTCTCTTCGGATTCTGGCTCTTGTGTGAAAAATCTATGCAATTGCAGGATTTTAGCATTTTCGGACAGTGTAATTTTAATATATTTCAGGAAAGAGGATTCTTTTTTATGTCCAGTCATTTTCATAATAGAAATTGAAGGTATGCCGCTTAAATAAGCATTGGTCGCGAATGAACGCCGTGCCGTGTGCGAAGCCACAAGTTTCCATTTAGGTTCTATTTTAACCTCACTTACAGTCCCTTTTGTTTCGGAATAGGTCACCATGTAATCGATACGTGCTTCCCGAACGACTTCTTTAATTGTCTTGTTGAATGCGGCGTAAGGTACTCTGGGGATTTCATTTCCGTACTTTTTCAATATGGAGCGCACAATAGGGTGTACCGGTATGGCAACATCCTGTTCTGTTTTTATGGTTCTTTTACGAATGATACCATCCAGACAAATGTTTTCAATCCGCAAGGTCGAATAATCCGAATAACGAAACCCGGTACAAGCACCGATAAGAAACAAATCGCGTGTTCTTTCCATCAGGGGGTTGGCTTTTAAATCCAGATGATACATTTGTTGTAGTTCTGATTCATTCAAGTATACCGAATTAACATCCTCACTCGGTTTGCCGAATTTCTTGTTAATCTTGAAATCCAAACAGACTGGTATCTTCATCATTAATGCCTCGCTTAAAAATACCTTCAGGTTCTTAATTCGAGTACCTTGCGTATTGGGAGCATAATCTTTCTCTATCAGGAAATCGAGGAAATCTTTGTAAAATTCCATGTCTATTTCCATGAATTTCAATTTCTTTTCAGATTTCTCTTCAAATTCTATCAAATTCTTCAATGTGAGTTTATAGTTGTTGATAGTTCCAGCTTTCCTTTTCGAATTTTTGATAAAGTTATCCGCAAAAGTTGTTACTTCCGTTGTTTCATCAGGTGTCAAATCTTTTACCCCTTTAAAAATCTTATCCAGTTCATCCCTTAAAGTTTTCTCGGTTATCCCAACCTTATCGTTTTGCATTTTACGTAGAACATTCAAAGCAATATTTTCAATATCCCTTAATCGTGTGTTAAACTCAGGATATTGTGGAAACAACCTTGTTTCCTTCGCCTTTCCCTGTCCCCAATATGCAGTCTCAATAGATTCGTCTACATAATACTTTAAAGGCAGGTACCTTTTCTTACCGTTTACCGTTTCAAACGCACCATAACTTAAAAGAAAGAAGATGCCTGATTTTTTAGATTCAGGTCGTGTCAAATAAAATTTCAGAGATGCCATGATATTATCTTATTTAATTATTAATAATATCATGCCACATCAAAAGTTATGCAGCAAGAGATGCGGTAAAAATGCATCTTATCTTACTGCATTTTATTTAACTTTACACAATCAAAATAAAATGTAAATATTTGATATTTAATTACATTTTACTATTTTTGGTTAAGTAAAATTAAGTTAAAATAGTTCTGTCAGAGTCATTAACTAAACGACATTAACATTTCAGTTGGCAATGTAAAGTTCAAAGGCCATGCTCGTTGATAAGCATGGCCTTTAAAAATCCTGTTCGGTTCGATATGAATCATTTAAATGACAAAGAAACCCGTTGAGACGATTTGACCTCAATTTCAGGTCCCCCATTTCCAACTGTTCCTTCTATTTTTTTAGTTTCCTGGTTACCACGAAAATCTTTAAGTCCCGATGATTCAATTTTTTCAGCTTTAATTTTCAAATTATAGCCTTTCCCTTCAGGTAAAGTAAGTTGAAGATTTCCACTGTTCGAGAGTTTTACATATTCGCTCACCGATAACATTTCCACTGTCATGCTTCCGCCCGACGTTTTGGCGTCCACACTTCCCGATATCTCACCCAGATTCACGCTCCCTCCTGAAGTACCGGTTTTTAATGTTCCGGTGACATTGTTTGCATTGATACTTCCTCCACTGGTCGAAGCCTCGATAGTCCCGTTAAGGTTGTTAAGCTTTAGGCTTCCTCCCGATGTGCCCAATTTGATTTTTCCATTACAATCATTTGCTGTAATAGATCCGCCACTGGTAGACAGGTCAATATTGTCCTTTGACCCCGACACCTTAATACTTCCGCCTGACGTCCGGCCTAAAATATTACCCGAAAGATTTTCAGCGGTCAATGATCCGCCACTGGTTTTGAAATCCTGCGATCCGGACATATTACTCATATGAATGCTTCCGCCGCTGGTTCTTACCTGGCTATTCACCTGGTTAGGCACACTGATCTGGAACGATATACTTAACGATGATCCCGACAATATCTTTAGATTACTTTTTTGCTTTGCTATTACGTACAATTTTCCGCTTTCGACCTTGATATCCAAGGTATAATTCTCGTCAAGAGCCTTCTTTATTTCCTCGGCCGACCATTTATTATGTGTAACAAATACCTCAATTTTTGCCTCGGAAGTAGCGTCCCCGTTCACTCTGATACTACCCCCTGAGGTAGAGGCTTCAATTTCCCGGATTGACGAAGCCGGAAAAGTACGGGTCAGGAAAGGATCTTTTTGTTCGTCATTCCCCGAAACTGTGAAGAAACTCGTGCACAACAACATGCACAACAATGATGCAAATACTTTTTTCATGATGATATCCAATTTTAGTGATAATTACAATTTCTGTACTTTTGAAGCACCACTATTGTTAACATTAATAGTAGGCGAGCCTTTATAACTGACCTTAGATGCACCGGAAGAAGATACTTTCAATGTCTCGTTGACATTCAAGGAAACATTACAGGTGCCTGACGATTCGATAGTTGCCGAATCAACAGTAAAATCTACTGCTTTAATATTTGATGTGCCCGATGTATTGACGTTGATACTTTTAGCCGCGCCGTTCAAATCGACAGTACTGGCGCCACTGCTATTAACCCGGACATTTGTCGCCTTCAGATCTAACTGCATTTTCGATGATCCGGACATATCAAATTTTGCATCATTGGTCACGTCGGCTTTCAGATCGATATTGCATGCTCCACTTGTCTTAACGGTTAGTTGGGAAGCATTCAGGTTCAGGTTCAACTTGGACGCACCGCTACAATTGCTTGTGAAGCCATCGGACGTAAACAAATCATTACTCGAAAGCTTGCATGCTCCAGAAAGCGATACCTTGTCCAGATTTTTCATTACAATGGATGCCTTCAAAGTCTTCATATTTTTGATTTTTTGACCGTTATCAAGATATAAATGTAATACACCTTGTTTTACTTCACTACGAACATAAGGCATGACATTGTCGTCGGCTTCGATGATCAATGACTCTGTATTACCTTTTGTAACAGTGATGTCGAATGCACTGGAAGCATCTATCCCGGTAAATCCGGATACGGTACGTGTTTCCTTTGTCTGACAGAATGAAGTGAACGCCAGACTAATGATAATTAAGGATAATAATATTCTTTTCATGATAAATTATTTTTATTGAGATTTAATTGATAATTTTTATTGTAAAAAATGCATTCAATACGACAATAAATGTTTCCACAGTTTACTTTTTGACTTTAAAAAATCCTTTCCCATCGGAAAAAATACAATCTGCTTACTTACGTGTACTCTTAAAATTTTCATGGTTTTAAATTTTATAATGATTATTATTTTACGATTATTGACTTTGTTTAAAAATGGATATCACAACCTATCCTTTGCTTTTAGATATCCTTTCCCTGTTGGGAAGAAAACCGTTGGTTTTCCCCACTGTAATCTTAAAAATATTCTTGCTAAATTAGTCATGGCGCTACATGGTGAAGATGATTAATTTACTAGTACATTCTTGAGTTTATTCTTCCAGCGTTTTTGCAATGGTATGCAAACTTTCTAAATTTCGCTGATAATAATCCGAAAGGATTGATTGGGTCGTCTCCTCGGGAAGTTCTTTTGGAATTTCCTCTTCAAAGCTGTCATCTTTGGTTGCGTCGATAATGCTTTTCACGTCATCCATTACTTGCTCCTGATCCCATTGGTCAAGATCCTTTGTTAGTTCCTTGATTTGACCAGCCATATCATTCATTTTATTCAGATAACAATGTTTCATGTCATCGGTATTTTCACATGCAATCGTCGTAAAGTCCGACTTTTGGGTGTATTGCCATAACACACCTGCTGAAAATAACAAGACAATCGATGCTGCTACAGCAGAAGTCCAACGCAACAGGACGATCTTACGATGTCCCCTGTCCATCTTCTGTTGTAATCGTTCAAAGTGCCCTGCCTCAGGTTCTTCTTCAAACAACTGTTTGTTTTCGCGGATATATTGATCTAAACTTTTCATTGTCTAATTATTGATCGGTTGAAACTCTTCTTTTCCTGTTAATTGCCGGATTAGCTTTGCTTTTCCCCGCATAAACTGCGACCGGACGGTCGATTCTTTAATCTGGAGCGCTTTAGCTATATCCTCAAATTCGTATTCTTCAAACAAACGCATTGAAATAATCATGCGATAACCGTCGGGCAAATGACTCAATTCCCTTTTCACTGTGTCGACCTTTAATGTGAGTTCTTCCTCGTCCACCGGCTCTTCCTCGGCAACAGACAATCCATCAACTGACTCGAAGACAATCCGTTTTTTGCGGACCCTGTCAATTGATGTGCGGACGGCAATGCTTTGGCTCCAAGAATAAAAAGCCTTTTCATCCTGCAGTTCATCTATGTGATCAAACATTTTTAAGAACGTGTCGTGCATCGCTTCTTCGGCATCCATACTGTTCCCGATTATTCGCAGACAGGTATTGTAAATTCTCCTGTAATGAAGTTGATACAATTCCCGTTGAAATGCAGGAGACTTTTTATTAATTCGAAAAATCGACATTTTCAATTTACTTCTTCGTTTTATTATTAAGACGATGCGTTTACAAATTTGCTGCATCAATGGATAAAAATAATCATTTTTCTGCAAAGAAATATTTTAACAATTTAACTTACAGTAGTTTTTAATTTAAACATATTTCAACATCAAATTTTACTGTCCTGTCTCCTGTCAAAGTTAAGGCTGCTAACAAATTATGACACTCCCTGACAGTGGTCAATAGATTTTGTCGGAGGAGGATTAAGGACATGTCTCGTAATTGACAGCCCTATTGAGCTCGTAAGTTCGGTTGGAGCAAAATGTATAAATTCAGTTAAACGGTTCGATTAAAGTGTCGTAGCACTAATGTCAATAAAGAAAAAACCGACATCAACAGAATTCGTTGATGTCGGCAGCCAATTTTATCGTTTTTGTAAAAACGGGTTGAGGTTAACTCTGTTTTTTGAACATGTATTTGTTATCGTAGATATATTTCCCGATTACTCCCAATATCAGGAGTACAGTTGCGATAGAGCTTGCCAGAGCAATTTTTTCACCCCGGGCATAGCTTTTCGGTTCAAATTTAAATACTACCTCATGTTTACCTGCAGGAACAACCATGGCCCTCAGCACATAATCGGCACGAACATGAGGCGTCAGGGTTCCATCGACATAAGCATTCCAGCCTTTGTCATAGAATATCTCGGAAAAAACAACCATTTGAGGCTGCTGCGAATGATATTCGTACACCAAATGATTGGGCTCGTAACTTGCGAGCGAAATGGATGCGGAAGAATCGAAGTGTACGGTAAAACCCTCAAGTTCCGGCTGAAAGCGTTTGTCGACAATTGCTTCTTTGGCTGGATTAAAATTCGATAATGCAGCCATTTCAGCATCAGCATTGTCCACCCATCTGATACCGGGTACTATCCAAGCGTTACCCAAAGCATCAGGGTTGGATATCGGTCTCTGGTCTTTATTGTATATGACGTAACGTGTGTTCAACATGTTAATCGCAGGACAATTCCGGAATAATTTCTTGACATCGTCTTCCGTTTTTATCGCCTGCATGTTGGTATAGATGGTGCTTATTTCAGGGCTTAACCGGTGTTCGATCAGTTCCTGGTAACGTTTCATCTTTGCTCCATGATATCCACCGAGCGATTTGTGAAAGTATGAAGTGGTTGCATCATTGAATGTGCTGACTGTAAGGTTCAACACCCGGTAGTCGGGGTCTTTGTCCTCCAGAATGGCTAAATCGGCGGGCGTTGGTTGTGCTACATTGGCGCTTTTGGCTTTTATAAATCTATCATTATCAAGGTATCTTTTATCCACCACCCAAAGATCGACAAGTATCAATGCTGCTAAAAGGGCACATGCCGGTTTAACTTTCAATTTACCACGGACAGTAAACCAGAGAACAACCGCAGCCGCTACAACAAACAACAGGCTACGGAATGAGTCGTTGCGCAGGACAGCTTCGCGGGTATCATGTAAGGCTGCAATCAACCAATCGGGATAATTCATTTGCGCATCCCACGGTGAATCGAAACTAAACAACAAGCCGGGAAACAATACGAAAAATAAAGCAATACCCCCCGTGATAAAGAAACTTTTTTTCAAAGCTTTCTGTTTATCAATAGTCGTCAGATTGTTGCCCAGCAGCTCGTTTACGCCGAGTATACCCAGCAAGGGAATGGTGAATATGGCAATTACCAGCACCATCGAAACTGTCCGGAATTTATTGTACATCGGGAAATAATCGATGAACAGATTGGACAGCATCGGAAAATACATTCCCCACGCCAGCATGATTGACAGGATAGTTGCTATCAGTAGCCACCATTTGAGAGGGCCTTTCACGGTAAACAAACCTAAAACGAATAGAAAGATTATTACAGCGCCAATATACATAGGTCCTGATGTTCCGCCCTCCTGACCACCCCAGTACAATGGAACCTGTTTGCAAAACTGAGTGGCCTGCGCCTGGGGAACTCCGTTCTGAACCAATGCCTCGTATATTGGAGAATGTGTACTGACAGGTCCCGCGGAAGGCCCACCTACAAAATTCGGGATGAATAAAACCATTGTCTCCGGAATACTATAACTATATCTATCCAGGATATAACTTCTGTCTAATCCCTTGGTTTGATCGCCGCTTTCGTCAGTCAATTCGGAAGCGCCGCGTGTTGAATATGGCGTATATTCAGCAGTAAGCAGCATATTGGTGATATTCATCCCCACAGCCAACACTAGCGCCACAATCATCGCAGCTGTCGCTTTGATGAATTTATTGTATTGCTTGTCCCGAATAATTTGCACCAATACAAAAATCAAGAAAATAAGTATAATGATGGCCGTGTAGTAAGTAATCTGTAAATGGTTGGCACGCAACTGTAATCCGAGGGCAAGACAAGTCAGGATCATGCCCAACCATATCTTTTTCCGGCAAAAAGCCAGATATACTCCTCCAATAATAAGCGGCATAAAACTTAATGCACGCATCTTGGTATTATGACCCGCACCGAGAATAAGCATGAAATATGCAGACAAACCATAGGCAAATGCCCCGGCTATGCTTAACCACGGATTAACATTGAAACAAAGCAGCGTGACATAAAACCCCAGCAAAGCCAAGAATATCATATATGCCGGAGATGGAAGTCCGAACGTTACTATTTGGGTGAGGTAATTCGTCCAATTGTTGGGATATGCCACCGAGATTTGATATGCAGGCATACCGCCAAACGTAGAATTCGTCCATAGGGCCTCTTTGCCTGTCTTTTCCCTGAAATCATTCACTTCTTTAGACGAACCGTTTGACTGCAGGATGTCATACTGTCCGAGTCGTTTTCCCTCGAGTAATGGACTGAAATAGACTAATGTTACAACAAGGAAAGCAACAACAGCGATAATATGTGGTAATGCTTTTTTTAGAATAGACATTTCATTAGTTATTTTATTTCTTCAAAATCAACATAATCACCATCATCTTTCCCAAAATTTTTTTCCTTCTTGGGGGAATAATTGACGGTTACTTCTCCATCTTTTTTTGTTTTTTTCTGGCGTAATGCCTCTTCCTGTTGTTGCCGCACCTGGTTATTGACTTTCTTGACAAACCCGCCTAAAAGAAAAGGTATAACAATACGGCCTACTACTTTGACTACAAAATAGATGGTCAGGATGATAAAGATGGTTTTAATAAGACCTACTATCATGACATATTAAACAAAATACTTATATACAACCGGCTTGGTAATTTTGGTATTGATTTAACCATTAACGTTCTGCAGCTTATCTCAGACGGCTCAGAGCTTGCACCATCAGTTCATCCTTACGAATGCCACGAAAAGCCAAATAATGGAGAATGATGGATATGACAGGGAAAATAAACGGCAATCGGTATGAAATAGTTGCGATGTTTTTTACATTATATACTACATACAACATAACTCCCACCAATCCTACCAATAACAGAATGTTGTATACACATAAACGTAATTGCAACACCCTGCGTTTATACATAAATAAGGTAACAAGATTCAACAGGCAGATCAGGATGCCAAATGTCAGAAGCGAATACTGGGCGCTGACTTGCTGTACCCCATCGATCCCTTTATGGTAAAACCCGGTCAGGTTGAAAGAATAAATCTCTCCACCTTCACTAACCAATTCGGCAACCGGAAAAAAGAACATCGGTATCAGAAAACACAACGATGCAAATAAAAAAATACTTTGAATTCTTTGTATCATTACAAAAATTATAAAAAGATACTTTGGGATTTATTCTAAAAACAACTATACATCAACCATATACATATGAAGCTGTTATTATCTTGCCCAAAGAAACAAAAATCGTTGTAAAATTAGTGCTATATTCGGAATTTTAAAATTTGAAATCCATATTCCCTTCATATTGTGGTTAAATTTCTGTATGTGACTCTTTTTTGTTTGTCACTGGCATGTGTTTTACCGGCACAGACGATCGATACTTTGGTCTATTCCCACCAACTGGTACGCTCGGTCGGAGTTACTTTCCCCTCGTTGAATTATCCTTTGCTTTCGCCTTTGAACCATTCGGGCTATGGGCTTGCTTTCCATTCGACCCGTTTCCACGAAAAGGCGAATTATCTCAACCAATTCCAGACACATTTGGAGCTTGGACTGCTATACAATAATGCCAATGATTCGTACATCACATCGCTCGGATTTCGTGGCGACTGGTCGCGGCATTGGCATGTGACGGATCGTTCGCGGGCATTCCGTCTGCTGTGTGGTGCAAGTTTCAATGGCGGTATTGATATTTACCTGAAAGAAGACAATACCAACAACCCTTTGGCATATTTTTTTAGTCTCTCGATCAGTCCCAGTATGCTGGCAAAATACCGTTTCAATATCGGGAAAATGACCATTGATTTGGGACAACAGTTTGACGTCCCAATAGGTTCGCTGACTTCCTCTTCGGAGTATTCTACCATGTTGCCGCACGCTTTTATAGAGGAAGATGTCAGTTTTTTCGATGCTTTGCAGTTGGTTTCGCTCGGAAGCTATCGGAAATATGTTGGAATAACCACCGTTGATATAATTCCCTCGTTAGGAAAGAAGAAAAAATGGTCATCATTTAGAATAAGTTATATCCTTACGGGCATGAATTATGAACAACCGGATTTTATGATCCGGTCTGTCGATCATATCATCATGGTAGGAGCTATATTCCATTTGTTTCGATAAGAAAGCCATAGCAGTTGATAATACTGTTATGTAAGTTTTCCTATTTTTGTAAAAAATCACAAAAATCTGACAACTGTGATTTTTTTGGCATGATTTTGTGAGCCTTTGAATAAGGCTTTTGAAGGTTTTTAGAACTTTCAGGATTTATAGATAATCTTCCTGTTGCAAATAATTGATTTTTATTTGCCAATGGGAATAATGATATTAAAATGCAAATCGTAAAATATCCGTTTAAAGAAGATTGGAAAAATATTGTAGCACGTCCCGCACTTAACGATTCTAACCTGTTCGTGACGGTCAAGGAAGTGCTGGAAGATGTCAGGTTGAATGGCGACAAGGCTGTCAAAAGATACGAAGAAAAATTTGATAAAGTAACATTAGATAGCTTGGTGGTTTCAGGGGAAGAATTAGCCAGGGCCGATGGCCTGGTTCCGGATGATTTGAAGGCTGCTATCCGTTTGGCAAAAACCAATATCGAAACTTTTCATCGCTCGCAGCAATTGGTGCCAAGGAAGATTGAGACTATGTCTGGGGTGGTCTGCTGGCAAAAGTCTGTTGGTATCGAGAAGGTAGGTCTTTACATTCCGGGAGGAACAGCCCCGCTATTTTCGACGGTGTTGATGCTGGCTATTCCTGCCCGTATTGCCGGGTGCAAAGAAATAGTATTGTGTACCCCGCCTTCGAAAGACGGAAAAGTACATCCGGCCATCCTTTTTGCAGCAAAAGAATCGGGAGTAGATAAGGTATTTAAAATAGGCGGGATACAGGCTATTGCAGCAATGACCTACGGTACGGAAACTGTTTCCAACGTATATAAAATTTTCGGCCCGGGTAACCAATATGTAACCGCAGCCAAACAGTTGGTCGCTTTACGTGATGTTACCATCGACATGCCGGCCGGTCCATCGGAAGTGGAAGTAATTGCCGATGCTACCGCTCATCCGGCATTTGTAGCGGCTGATTTGTTGTCGCAAGCCGAACACGGAATAGATAGCCAGGCCGTCTTGGTCACTACCAGCGAAGAATTAGTGGAGAAAGTTCTTGTCGAGATCGAAAAGCAGTTAGCGACGCTTCCACGCAAGGAGTTGGCGGCCCAATCGTTGAAAAACAGCCGTTTTGTCGTACTGAAAGACAAAAAAGAAATAATAGATTTCACCAATACCTATGCTCCCGAGCACCTGATCATCGAGACCGAAGATTATGCGGAATTATCGGAGCAGATTGTCAATGCCGGTTCCATATTTCTTGGACATTATACACCTGAAAGCGCTGGCGATTATGCATCAGGTACCAACCATACCCTGCCCACCAATGGATATGCGCGGATGTACAGTGGCGTAAATCTCGATAGTTTTGTAAAAAAGATCACCTTCCAGGAAATTTCCCGGGAAGGTCTCCAAAATATAGGTCCCACTATCGAAACAATGGCCAAAGCCGAATCCTTATATGCCCATAGAAATGCGGTTAGTTTGAGAACTTCTGTTTAGTTCCTGACCTGTCAGATGATTAGGATATTATGCCTAAGGATACTGCCATACAACAATTTGAAATATATCCTTATAAATAATTCTGTTGAGCGGTTTATATCTCCATATTCCTTATTGTAAACAAGTTTGTTTTTATTGTGACTTCCATTTCCGGGTTGCGATGAAAGATAAGTCCGCAATGCTTGTGGCCATGCGTAAGGAAATTGCCTTACAAAAGAACTACCTGCGTACCTCCGGGGACAAAGACGACAAGGTGGTGATAGAAACGCTTTATTTTGGAGGCGGCACACCGTCGGTATTGTCCATAGACGATTTAGGCAGTCTCCGACAAGCCATTGACAATTACTATACGCTTTCGCCCGGAGCAGAAATTACTTTAGAAGCAAACCCAGACGATTTGACGGAAGATTATCTCGAAGGGTTACGGCAACTGGGAATTAATCGTCTGAGTATCGGTATTCAATCATTTTTCGACGACGACCTGAAGTGGATGAATCGCCGGCATAACGCGCATGAGGCGATACAATCGGTAGAATTAGCCCAACTCAAGGGATTTGACAATATCAATATTGACCTGATTTATGGTCTGCCGTCGATGACTCAGAACCGTTGGAAAGACAACCTCCGGCAAGCATTCGATTTGGATATCCTGCACCTGTCGGCTTATCATCTTACCATTGAGCCACGAACCGTATTCGGACGACGCCAAAACAAAGGCGATAACTTTTCGATAAATGAGGAAGACAGTATCCGGCAATTCGAATGTTTACTCGATGCTGCAACGGAGGCCGGATTCGAACATTACGAGATCTCGAACTTTGCCAAGCCCGGGTTCCATTCGCGTCACAACAGTAATTACTGGCGGCATCTGCCCTATCTCGGTATAGGACCGTCGGCACATTCGTATGATGGGAAGTCCCGGCAATGGAACGTGGGTAACAACAGCCAGTATATCGAAAATATAGAAAAAGAAGATGGATGGTGTGAAAGCGAATTGTTGTCTCCTTTCGATATGTATAACGACTACATGCTCATATCAATCCGTACGATGTGGGGAGTTAACCCCGGATATATCCTGGAAAATTTCGGACCGACATTCCTGGAAATTTTTCTACGGCAAGCTGCTTCATATATCCAATCCGGTTTTATGGAAAAATGCAATGGCAAATATGTCCTCACTCGTAAAGGTAAAATGATTGCCGACCGTATAGCCTCTGATTTGTTCGCAGACGAAGATACAATGAATATTCTGGAAACAAGATTGAAGTATACAGGGCTTATTTATTGATTGTCAATGTTTAAGCATACCTTATTAATAGGTGTTGGAAAATTTATGAAATTATCTTTTCCGTAGTCTATCCATTTCACGGGCAGCATCTTTTTGCCTGATATCCTGTCGCTTATCGTATGTTTTTTTACCACGTGCCAATGCAATTTCCAGTTTGGCATAACCGCGATCGTTGACAAATAAACGAAGAGCAACGATAGTTAATCCTTTATCTTGCGACTTGCGTTCCAGCTTATTCAGCTCTTTACGCGAAAGCAATAATTTCCGTTCGCGTTTCGGGTCGTGGTTATTACATGTTCCCCACCAATATTCGGCGATATGCATTCCCTGTATCCAAAGTTCGTTGTTGCGAAAAAAACAGTACGCATCAACCAGGTTTGCCTTACCCAGCCGGATCGATTTAATTTCGGTTCCGAACAATTGGATTCCTGCCACATATTTTTCTAAAAACTCGTATTCGAACGAAGCTTTTTTATTCCTTATATTGATGTGCTGCTGTTCTGTCATACTTGAAATTCAGACGTCAAAGGTATGCCATTTGTCCAAAATTCGCAAATAGTTTGTTATCCCACTCCCAACACGTAATGCTGGAAGTGGCGCAACAACTCTATAATAAGGGCAATCCCCATGTGGATGATGACTCCACCCCAGATGTGGCGGGTTTGGAAAGCAAGCGCTCCGAGAAAATAACCGCCAAATATGGCAGAAATAGTCTCCATAACCGGCTTGCCAAAATGCAACGCTACATATACCATAACCATCGGCAACACTGCCGATCTTCCCAGTAATGAAGCCTTTCCGATGACCAACGCCCCGCGAAAAATCAGTTCAACCATCAGAAAATCGCTGACATAAACAGTTTCGAAAATAACCGTATTCAACCAAACAGGGCGACCAAAAACACCGGTAAACAGCCATGGTTTATACATCGGATAATACAACAGGAAATCGGGAGTAAAGGAAATGACAACCAGCAAAGGAAGGATCACCACATAAAGGCATAGATATGCTTTCACGTGATGATTTCCGTTGCACAGTCCATATAACCCTTTGACATTTTTATCCACAAAGATGCGGAACATAATCAGCACGGGTAATACGAATATCAAATTACGCATTCGCCATAGTACCCTGTAAATATATGATTGCTCCTTCGGTGATAACGATTGTAGATTCAAAATATCCTGCCACGAAAAAGCATCAGCAAAACCGATGAGCGACATCAACAGTAAGCCTTTGAAAAAGAACGCCGGTTTCGACAAACTACGAAATTTGCCACGCAATAACAATACCGGTAACGCTACCAAGAAATATAAAGTAACGAACATCAAAATATTGTTGAAGAGCGAGTTTGATGTTGGAAATTCACTATAAGCAATTTTGTGGCCGACCTCCGTACCATATATAAATAGAATACTCGTTCCCACTATAATCGACGTATAAACATAGGCAACAAGTCGGAAATCCTTACGAACAAAGAGAAAAAAATCTTGGAAAAGAAATTTTAGTTGCTTTATCATGATGAATGTATATCCGTTCCAACCCGGTGAAGATAAGAAAAGTTAGTGATGTGGCGGTTTTTATTCTACAAATATGTAAAATTCCGGTCGTTTTTAAAATTCATTTTGTGTTGATAATCTGTCATATAAACTCTATCGTAAATTCTTTATACGAAATGATTTTGTATTTAACATTTTTGTTCATTTCTTTGTTTTATGAAACAGTTTATCGTCCGGGAATCCAATTGATTTATTGTATTTATCATGTATGCGCCTGTTAATATAGGAATTAGAGAAATTCGTCAGCTAATAAGTTTTGTTAAAGACACGCATGGTGTAGATTATTCTGAATATGCATTAACGTCATTCAAAAAACGCGTGGAACAAGTAATGTCCGTAAACAAATATAGTTTTGAGATGTTACTAAAAAAGTTGGAATCGAAACCATTTCTGGACCAGTTTATAGGACAAATAGCAGTTAGCGCTACCGAATTGTTTCGCGATCCGACATTTTGGATTCTTTTGAAAAACACATATCTGGCCAATATTTTTAAAGAACAGGCCAATAAGGTCCGTATTTGGGTACCGATGTGTGCTTCGGGCGAGGAATTTTACAGCTTGGCGATTTTGCTGAAAGAGAATGAATGGTCTCAACGGGCGGAAGTATATTTATCGGGCGTGAGCGATAGTAACCTGGACCTGATCAAAAAGGGATGGATAGACGGTAGCAAACTCGAAGTCAGCACCAAAAATTACGGACGATTCCAAGGGGTTAATCAACTTACAGATTATTACAAAACTGTAGGTGATGATGTTTTTTTCGACCGCTCCTTGTTCGAAAACACCACCATTTCCAAACAAGGACTCAACTTTAATTGCGATGTGCCACTCATGCATTTTATTCTTTTCCGTAACCAAATGATCTATTTCAACCCGACGCTTCAATACAAATTACTTGACGCTTTGTATGATAAGCTGTCAGTGAGGGGATTGTTGGCTTTGGGTATCCTTGAAGAAATAGAATTAAACAATGTGAGTAATAAATATTCGGCACTAAACAAAGAAGAGAGCATTTATCAAAAAAGATAATTTTCGGTGATCAGGTTAATATGTTTTATAAAAATAATTAACAATTTTGCAGAGGCAATAATATGCCTATAAGTATTGTTGTTCGGGATATTTGTTTAAAAAAGCATGATGGGGAAAAAGATATTAACATTATTTTGTGAAAAATTATTGTTGCGAAAACAAGAAAGCTAAAATGAAAAAAGCTATATTTGTACGATAAAAGTTTTGTTCTATGATTAGAGTAGGAATTGTTGGAACCGATGCTGTAGCGCACTTACATACCAGTGTATTGTTGACTAACAACAATTATGAGATTGCTGGATGTTATGCGCCGGTTAATCGGGATTCTATGCTTTTTGCAAGGCAATATCGCCTTGTATCTTATTCATCATTAGATGCATTATTCAAATATACGGACGCGATTGATATAGCGGGAAATTTTCCGGAAATGATGACTTTAGCTGAAAAATCGCTAAAAGAATTGAAGCATGTGTATATTGCCCAACCCCATCATCTCAGCCTGACAGAAATACAACATTTAGTAAAACTTGCCGGAGAATCGGGTGTTGTATTGCAGTTGGGTGCAGGATATCGTTATTGTCCGGCATACGATCAACTTGCCGAATTAAAGCAGAAACCAAGGATTGTAGATATCAAACATCAACTGACGAAAAATGGGGAAGAACTGTATGCTCAATTAAATACTGAATTAGCATACGATCTGGATTTGGTATTGGGTGTTCTGCATGCCGATGTAAGCAAGATAGATATCAAGACCTGGACAAAATCGGAAGGGCATCTTGATTTGCTCAATTGCCGGTTGGAATGTGATAACGGATGTTCGGTCAATGTTGTCTTACACACTATTGTCGAAGGTGAACCTAAGTTAGAGATAACATTTGACCTTCCCGATATGGTGGTCAATGCCAATATTTTCAGATCGGTTATTGAAAAACAATATTGTGAATATGACGTTGTGGATAGTAATGTATTAGATGCATACAACGAAAAAACAATTCACAAACAAGATTTAACGAATTTCTATAAAGCTACATCCGGTGACATTGAAGCTGTACTCCGGATCGAAGAACAATTACAAAGCATTGCTGCGGCCAATTTGATCGTGGAGCGTATCAGACAGGTACAAACTGTTGCAAATTACCAGTAAGCTAAAGGCGTAAAAAAATACGCTTTCTCCATACAATCAGGGTGACATTCGAAAACGAAGTATATGATTATATTCGGCAATATGATTTGCCGGTAGAAAGTATTCAGCATTCTTCTTTTTATAGCGTATTGGGTTTTGGGATATTTGTTCCGGCAAAACGGATCATCTTTCATGGTATGCCTGTTCCTTTTCCCGGACAAAATCAAGTTGCTCCCGGGTATTTTCAGGAAAAATCACTTGAATATATTGCACAGGGCATTCAATTGGTTCAACTTTGGCAGGACCAATGGATAAAAAAGCCGGATATTGTACGTTCGCGTATTGCAATGCTTCTGGGCTCAGGCACACATATTCATGCCCGGCAAACCATTGTGCGACGGATCAACAAGGACGAAGCCCGAACCTTTCTCGAAATAAACCATTTGCAGGGGTATGTTACAGCTCGTCATGCATATGGATTATTTATGACGGAGAGATTAGTAGCTGTAGCAACATTCAGTTCGGGACGACTAATCGAACGATACGATGTTAAATCACGATCATTCGAGCTGTTGCGTTATGCCAGCTTGCTTCATCACCGGGTGGTAGGTGGAATAGGTAAATTGTTGATGCATTTTGTCCGGACACATCGTCCCAGTGACATCATGACTTATGCCGACCTCGATTGGGCATCAGGTAAAGGATACGAATTGCTGCATTTTCAACGTGTTGCCGTCATGACACCGCAGATGTTTTGGATACATCCCGCCGAGCAAATCCGCTATTACCCCCATCGTTTACCGGAAAAAATAACCAAAGTCTTTCAGGAGCAAAATGAATATCCTGTTATTGATGACTTTCTGACACACCAAGGTTATTTGAAAATATATAATGCAGGGAACCTGAAATTCATTTTGCTGCTCTAAGTAATTGATATTTTGCATTGGAGTATGGCGTTGATTTAATGCATTTTACACTCACTTTCAATTATTCGCCTTTGGCTCATGAGATCCTTCGCTAAGTTGTCAATTACCAATTGTCAATTACTTAAATATCAAAATAGGATGAAAACAATAACTTTGTCCCCTGGATATTGTAAATGAAGATCCGGAAATTGAGATGAGGAACACCATTATATATATTGTATTGATTTTACTGCTGGCAAGTAGTTTTTTTGCTGTGCTCTTTACTGGTACCGTTCGTATTCCATTACAAGATATTGTGGGTATCCTGTTTGCTCAGGAAAAACAGGCCGAAGAATGGATGACTATTATCCGTGAGTTCCGGCTACCGAAGGCCATCACATCTATATTAGCAGGCATGGCATTAAGTGTAAGCGGCTTGCAAATGCAGACAGTATTCCGTAATCCGTTGGCCGGGCCATATGTACTAGGTATTAGCGCCGGTGCAAGCCTTGGTGTGGCAATTATGATTATGGGGCTATCGGGAGTGGTTGTTGGCCATAGTGTTGGAATAGCAGGTAATTGGATGATTGCCCTTGCCGCATTTTTAGGCGCTTCTGCTGTATTATTTCTTATTTTTTCGGTATCGTTGCGTATCAAAGATATCATGACCATACTGATACTCGGCATTATGTTCGGGAGTATTACATCGTCACTGATTAATGTCTTACAATTTTTTACCAGCGAAAATTTATTGAAATCGTTCACGGTATGGACGATGGGTAGTCTCAATGGGGTGACGGTTTCGCAATTGAAAGTATTGGTGCCATGTGTGTTGATGGGATTGCTGGTTTCGTTGTTATCCGTGAAGGCTTTGAATGCTATACTCCTGGGGGAAAATTATGCCCGCAGTCTCGGAGTAAATATTATTGCATCCCGATTATTAATATTTTTCAGTACGGGAATACTGGCCGGAAGTGTTACTGCTTTTTGTGGACCGATAGGTTTTGTTGGTATTGCTGTCCCGCATATTTGCCGTATGCTTTTCCGGACGGCCGATCAACGAATATTACTTTTTGCCAGTATCCTGGTCGGAGCTGTTACTATGCTGGTCAGCGACCTGATTTCTCAACTTCCGGGGAATGGGGTGGTACTGCCTATCAACTCAGTCACTGCATTTATCGGTATTCCTATTATCATCTGGATTATTGTCAGGAATCAGAAAATGTCGTCATTAGTATAAATGACGACATTTTCAGGAACAATACATAAGGTTATTTCCTAACTGCAAATTACTTTTTGTTTTATGAAATCATAGCAAAACAATTTCTTTCTTTCCATTGTTTGTTACATGGATATCTTTAAAATGTCAATGGAATGAATAAGAAAATGTTTCTTTTTGCGATTTGCATCACAGTTTGTGGTTTGATATATGCCCAGAAGCAAAGGGTTGACTCGCTGGCAGTATATATTCTGAACCGTGCCGCTGCAAACATACAGAGCTTGTCTTCATGCAGCTATACCGCGCATATGACTTATGATGTACTGACTCCCGACCTTGGATTAGTCAAACATAGTTACACAGATAAGGTTTCCTTGGATTTTCCTGATAAGATGTACATTGAATCGAGCGGCGATAAGGGTCACCGGGTGATGATATACAACAAGGATAAATTCTCGTTGTATTCTTACGATAATAATACATATGTGGAGGTGCTGGCCCCGGAAACCATTATCGGAGCCATTCATGCCATTAACAACAATTACGGCATCGAATTTCCTGCAGCCGATTTTTTCTATCCTACTTTTGTAGATGATATTCTTGCTACAGGGGGATCCTTGGTATACCTGGGCACCACATGGATTAATGGCCGGGAATGTCACCATATAGCGGGTACCGATACCAAACAAACCGGATTCCAGTTTTGGATCACCGATATTCAGTTTTTTCCGGTCAAGATGGCAATGGTATACGGATCCGAAAAGGGAAGTCCTCAATATGAGGCTATGTATACCGACTGGGTACTAAACCCGGTCTTTCCAATAGCTTTATTCGAATTTGCACCGCCACCCTCGGCTTCCAAAACCAAATTAACCCGTGTTGTTCAATCCAAATGACTACAATCATGCAAACATATTGTTCACATATCATCCGATTCAGCATACTGTTCATGCTGACTTTCGCATGTTCACAGATCGTGAAAGCACAACGTTATTACCACCCTGAACCACCGCGCCCTGCGTATCATTATCCACCACCTCCGCCACGGCCGATCCCACCGCCGCGGCCTGTTCCGGTTCCCGTACCTGTTCCAGTTCCCTATCACCCCTATCACCCCTATCACCCCTATTATTACCATCCGTATGTGCCTTATTATTGGGGTCCGGCATGGCATCCCATCGGTTTTATGATCGCTACCCTGACAACGACTGCTATAATTGTTTCAGTCGAAAACCAAAAGTATCATTACGATAATGGAGTATACTATATTCAGGTATCGGGTGGATATAAAGTAGTCCCCGCACCGGTGGGGGCTGTCGTGCAGGTGTTACCATCAGGTTACACCACCGTTATAGTCAGTTCCAGTTCATACTACTATTATGGTGGAGCATATTATGTCAAATCGGGTTCGTCTTATAAAGTAGTGGCTCCGCCCACAGGCGCTGTCGTCAACAAAATACCCGACGGAGCAACCGAAACCACTGTCAATGGGCAGAAATATATCGTATACAATGGTACATATTATCAACCCATTTCACAAGGAGGACAGGACGCCTATGAGGTAGTGGTGATAAAATAGCATATGATTATCTGATATGATTTATAAATAAATACGGCGTATTTCACTACTTTTGTAAATGAATAACCCCGGGGCAAAGCCCCGAGGTATCAAATGGGGTTTGCTTCGCAAACATATTAGTTTCCGACCCAAAGGGTCGGGGTATTAAACCACTTTTAAGAATAAATAATGTTGATTGTTCCGACAGGATGAACGTGATTTATAAATCACATCATCCTTTTATTCGTTGAGGGTAACTTTTAACCTTTAGCTCTTTGGAAGTGATCCTATCGAACAAAAATGAGAGTTTTAATTTGTCTTTAAACCTAAGGTATAAGGTCAGATTGGTAAAATGATATACCTATACGATGGTAGTTTTGATGGTTTCCTGACAGTGGTTTTTGAGATATATGCCTCGAAACAACCGCCTGTTCAGATTATGAACGAGCGTAACCGGCAACTCAACATGTTCGATAGCATGCAGGAAGTTATCACCGACGTGGAAAAAAGCGGAAGGGTTTGGAATGGTCTTGTTTCCCGTTCGAATACTAAAGTGTCGCGAATGTTTTATCTTGCTTTTGCTTCAGAATTACCCGGTATTGAAATGAAGATGTTCCGGTATCTCGAAAAATTGTTTGCCGATACTACCGGGAACTATCATAAAAACCTGATAGATAAAGACTCTTTCGAATTATACAATATTGCCCGAAAAGTAGGGAAGGAGATTCATCGGTTTCATGGGTCCATCCGATTCCAGCAAACATCCGACGGCCTATTTTTTTCGGCCATCGAGCCTGATCATGATATTGTTCCTCTGTTAGCATACCATTTTTCCAAACGTTACGCCGGGCAGAAATGGGTAATATATGACAGTAAACGGGATAAGGGTATATATTATGATGGCAAGTCAGTACAGGAAGTGCGACTCACTGACAAACAGTTCGACCGATTAACGGGAAAAATCGACCAAGCGGCGAAATCGGAAGAGGAGGACCTTTACCGTAGTCTTTGGAAGGCTTATTACAAAGCGATTAATATTCCCGAGCGTAAGAATACGCGCTTGATGCTACATTTTCTACCCCGTCGTTATTGGAAGTATTTGCCCGAAAAACAATAATTCATACAATACGCCAGAATTTCCCACGTCTAACCGTTTTCCGGCGTAAAGAGGTTTAGTCAGTTTTCCTCCTGTCGATAAATTTTATTGGTTTACGGCTTGTTTGCGGGTTTTGGATATTGTGGATATACTCTTGGGATTCGAAGCTGATTTCGGGAGCCACCCTTAATTTTGCCCGAAAATGATCTTTGATGGATTTTTCAAATAATTCATCTTTCCGGTTGGATCCAATACGGATTAATATTTCATCTGTCCCTATTTCATTAATATACACCTCGACAAGATAATTATTGATGTCGCCGATGTTGTCCAGTATATCATACAAAGCGGGGGGATACAACGTAGTTCCCTTGTATTTGATCATTTGTTGTTTGCGTCCGATCACCATTCCCAACCGCATGGTAGTTAGTCCGCAATTGCATGGTGCAGTATTATAACTGCAAATATCACCTGTTTTGAAACGAAGCAACGGCATCCCCTCGACTCCCAGAGTCGTCACAGTTAATTCGCCAGGTTCACCTTCTCCAACCGGGCGATGGTTGTCATCAAGAAACTCAACAATAATTAGTTCCGGATGATGATGTCCGCCGCATCCGCAAGAACATTCGGTAAATGAAGTTCCCATCTCAGTGGATGCGTAGGTAGAATGTAAAGATAAAGTATGCCATTTGTTGTTGATCCGCTGACCAAGTGTATTGAGCGAATAATCAGGGTTACGGAGCGGCTCGCCGATGCATATGGCTTTGCGGAGCGAACTCCGGTTAAGGTCGTAACCTTGCGATTCTGCATATTCAATGATCTTGAGAAGAAATGATGGCACTACAATACATACCGTAGGTGCAAAACGCCGGATACTATCCAGTTGCAACTCAGGAATGCCATTTCCTACCCGTACAATGCCTGCCCCCATCTTGCGTACACCGAGAAAATATGCCAACCCTGCCATAAAACGCCGGTCGATGGTTGTCATCAGTTGGAATACATCTGTAGAAGTACACCCGGCCCCCATAAATGAAATGGCTTCATTGTAAGCCAACCGCTCCAAATCATTATCAGTGGCGGCAAAGGTTACCGGTTCTCCCAAAGTTCCCGACGTAGTAATATAGTCGATAATACGTTGTGACTCTACACAAAGGAAGTCATCGTTGTGGCGCTGAAGATCTTCTTTAGTGGTAACCGGGATATGTTGCAGGTCTTCCAACAACCTGATTTTTGAAATGTCAATATGATGCTTCCGAAACAACTGTTGATAAAATTTCGAATGTTGTTGTAGATATACCAATTGCTTGGCCAGCAATTGTTCCTGGAAGCGTTTGATTACTTCGTACGGTTGACGTTCAATTTCGGGAATTTGTACCAACTTATCCATGATCGTTATATATTCCGGTCTTCTAACAGATTTTAACTTGTCGGACAAAAGTATTTCAAAAATGAAAAATATCAACAGTTTTTCTGTGAAAAAATAAGTTATCTTTGTCAACTGAATCAATAATATAAGACACTGTAATCCATGGAAGAAAAGAAGGACAATGCGGCAAAAGACATACAAAAAGAAAAGCTGAAATCGCTCCAGCTAACTCTTGATAAATTAGATAAGGAATTTGGCAAGGGTACGATTATGAAAATGAGCGATAAGGCTGTCGAAGAGGTTCCCTCCATCCCCACGGGATCCATTGCTTTAGATGTAGCCTTGGGAATTGGCGGATTGCCGCGGGGAAGGGTCATTGAAATATTCGGTCCGGAGTCGTCAGGGAAAACCACACTGGCCATTCACGCCATAGCCGAAGCCCAAAAATTAGGTGGTATTGCTGCTTTCATTGATGCCGAACATGCTTTCGATCGTTCATATGCACAAAAGCTGGGAGTGAACATGGAAGCGTTGTACGTATCACAACCCGATAACGGCGAACAGGCTCTCGAAATAGCTGACGCCCTGATACGTTCCAGCGCTATTGATATCTTGGTGGTCGACTCGGTGGCTGCGCTCACTCCGAAAGCCGAAATTGAAGGCGACATGGGCGATTCCCGTATGGGATTACAAGCACGCCTGATGTCGCAAGCACTCCGAAAATTGACGGCCAACATCAGTAAAACCAATACCTGCTGTATATTTATCAACCAGTTACGTGAAAAAATCGGCATTATGTTTGGTAATCCTGAAACGACAACAGGTGGTAACGCGCTCAAGTTCTATGCATCGGTACGTATCGATATACGTAAAACAACTGCCATTAAGGATGGCGAAGACGTAAGCGGTAACCGTGTAAAGGTAAAAATCGTAAAAAATAAATTGGCCCCACCATTCCGCAGGGCAGAGTTTGATGTCATTTATGGCGAAGGTATTTCACGTATTGGAGAAATCATCGACCTAGGAACCGTATATAATATTATCAAGAAAAGCGGTTCATGGTTCAGTTATGGTGATACCAAGCTGGGACAAGGGCGCGATGCAGTAAAACAGTTGTTGAAAGACAATGAAGAACTTGCTGAAGAATTGGAAGCCAAAATACGTGTAGCGCTGACTTCCAACCCAAGCATGGTGGAAGAATAAGCGCTACAACAACTTTTCATTTTGAACACAGCCTGACTAACTTGGTCAGGCTTTTTTATATATATCGCATTTTATGAAAAAATATTGAGTAAAATGAGCAAATGCATTACGAAATTTAGTTTTGTTATTGTTCCTATTCTCGTGGTCGGCTGTAATTACTACATTGGGAACAATGACCTCATAGCCAAGGCATCGCAAATATTGGAAATGCAACCCGAAACTGCGTTGGCATTGCTGGAATCAATTGATTCCAGTACATTGAATGAAAATCAATATGCCAATTATGTATTGCTACATATACGGGCAAAAGATAAAACCGACCAGACAATATCTTCCGACACAGCAATTTTTAAAGTGAAAGATTATTTCATCAAGCAAAAAAAATGGAAAAAGGCAGCTTTGTCTTGCTTCTATTGTGGTCAAGTTTATCATTCACAAGGAAATATTGAAAAAGCCATGCAGGTTTATTTGGACGGAGAACAATTATTATTGAACATTGAAAACACACGTAAATTTGACTCATTCTGGGATGACAAAAACGAGTTGTCAATCTGGACATCAAAATATATCATACCAATTACTTTACTCATCTGCATGGTCGTTGGGATCACACATTGTTACCGGAAAAGTCTGAAAAAAGAGAAAGTTATGTTAAGTATCCGCCAACATCACTATGATATCTTGACCGAACGGCTTGAAGCGTATAAAAGGGTAGTATTGCTGGAAAGACTTATGAAAACGGACGAAAAAGGCCAATTGATATTAAAAAGTTTTAAAACGGTTGTTGGGAAGCCTTCAGCCGATTGTTTAATCCTTGATTGGGATACTTTGTACCAGTCCATTAATGAAATGCTCGATGGTAAACCCGACAGGTTAAAAGAAATATATCCCGACCTTGATGAAACCGAATTTCGGATCTGTTGCCTGCTCTTTGTTAAATACAATATCCCAGAAATTGCGCTCACTTTGGACTTAAAAGAAAGTACCGTTCATAGACGAAAAACTGAAATAAGGAGCAAATTGAGACTCGAAACCAGGGGTGATATTGAGCATTTTTTATCTCAAATTTAAATATTTCCCTTTCTAAAATCAGGCGATTCTAAAATTAATGTATTGAAAATTAGAAAATTGATAAATTATTTTCTGGCAAATCCTTTTTAAAGGCTTCTACACTATTTTTTAACTTATGTTTGTTGTCAACAAAACAGATAAAAATTCGAATATGAAAAAAGTTTTATTTTTTGATTGTCTGAACCTGATATTTGACACCCGTGTCTTTCTACAACATATCCGAGTTGGACATATGTAGAATAAGAAATAGACAGGTGTGTTTATAAAGATATGCTTACGATGCAACTAAGTTCGAATTTTGCCAGCACTGAATTAGAAGAAAATATTTCTAATATGTGAATGTATTTTCTGGCATATTATAAACGAACGTAAAATGCTATCATTATGTGTTGTAAAAGTCTATTGTAGCTTCTGCGGGCGACAATATGATCATATTAAACACAAAACCGGTCTATAAAATCACCTTTAAGATGGGAGTTAAATTTATTGTGTAGTAAATGCGGTTTTTTAAAAGTCCTGTCCGGTAGTTGTTTTTCTATAAATATTTGCAGGACAGGCAATATTTTATCATCTTATCCATCTTTTTTATTATTCATCATGTTAGAGAAATGTTGTTCAGTTTTGTATGAACGAAAAAAAACAGTACCCAAAGAGTACAGCATGTCCGAGTTGATTAACCGTACGTGTTGTCTGGTCGCCGTAGTATACGACTATTGCGAGAAAACAAAACAAATGCAATCGCGACGAAAACCCGGGGTGGAACAAAGAATGCCACCAAAAGCGGTTATTTGCCGGAAGCAAAAGCGGAGTAATGCGGACACTCTAAAAGCTTAAACCCAGTTTTGTGTTATCAGTTAAAACGGTCGAGACAAAATAAATCCCGGCCGTTTTTGTTTTTATTATCGAACAAATACCCAATTATTCGTTGTTGACAAGCTATCTTCGAATATATAGTTTTCACTACGGAAAGCCATTAAATCATCCGGACAGGTAATACGGTTTTCTATTACAAAACGACACATGAGCCCACGGGCCTTTTTGGTATATACCACAATGGTCTTGTATCCGGTGCCGGTCCATTCCTTGAATTCAATATGGATGATTCGTACGCCAAGTTTTTTTGTATTAATCGATCGGAAATACTCGTCCGAAGCCAAGTTAATCAATACATCATGTTTGTTACCCGGAAAAGCCGTTTTAAGCGAATTAGTGATCATATCACCCCAAAAATGATATAGATTATCGAAACCGGATGCCTGCAGTGGTGTCCCCATTGACAGACGATATGACTGCATCAGGTCTAAAGGTCGCAACACCCCGTATAAGCCTGATAATATACGCAAATGATCCTGGGCAAATAACAAATCATCTGTTGTGAGCGAAGAAGCTTTCAATCCGGCATATACTTCACCATTGAAGGTTAAAACACTCTGTTTGGCATTTTCGGGAGTAAACGGTGTATTCCACCGGGCAAACCGTTCGAAGTTGGTTTGAGCTATGGCATTGCTGACATTCATCAGTTTAGACAATTCTTTCGGCGAATAATGCTTTAATTCGTTTGCCAAGGTTGTTGCCTGTTCCAGGAACTCAGGTATGGTAAATTGATCGATAATCTTTTGCGGCTTTAAATCCAATAGTTTAGCCGGAGAAATAACAAGGAGCATTTTAAATAATGATTAATGATAAATGGTTAATGACCTGCCCGTACCACGCCTGACCAAGTCATTCGGACAGGGTTTAGGCGGGCAAAGAACAATAAATCAAGTCTAAACAAATATCAAAAACGTTGATTATATCCCGCATGGCGCCTAATATTATGTGAGGATTCCGTTTTGTAGACAATATATTTTTTGCGCTTTTTGCGCCACTCGTTCAGCATGAGTCACCATAAGTAGGATACATTTTTCGGAAGCATTGATATCGAGCAACAGATCCGTTATTTTCTCAGCATTGACAGCATCCAATAATCCTGTTGGCTCGTCGGCAAGCAATAGTTTTGGACTCATAATCAAAGCCCTGCAAATGGCGACACGTTGACACTCTCCTCCCGATAACTGTTCGGGATATTTGTGTGCATGAGCGGCAATTCCCGTGGTCTGCAACAAATAATCAACTCGTTCTTCCTGTTGATCCGTCGTTTGTTTTTGTCCTGCCAATGCCGGCAAAAGAATATTTTCTCTGACGGTAAATTGCGGAAGTAAGCGATGATCCTGGAAAACAAATCCAATACTACGGTTACGAAATTGTGCCCGAGCCATATCATCCAGGCTACTTACAGGCACTCCGTCGAAAAGATATTCACCACTATCAGGACGTAATAGGGTGCCAATAACTGAAAGCAAAGTACTCTTACCCGAACCGGATGGTCCTGTAATGGCGATCGCATCGTTTTGCCGGATGGCAAGTGAAAGACCGCGCAGAACTTCTGTTCTCCTATCGCCATCGGGATAAGTAACGGATATTTGACTTAATTGAATGAAAGGATCCATAAAAAAATCGATTAGTACGGAATAGGATTAGTTTATTTTCAACAACAAATTTAACAAGATAAAATAAAATCAAAAAATTAATATTACAGGCAGGCATTCACGGAGATATTTGATAAGCATATATGACTATATTTCTGTTTCATTGGTAATTTTACAATAAGCCATCCTTAAAAACAACATTGGATTAAAATCTCAATTTAATTTAAAAAAATGTCAGTGAAACAGCCAGCCCGTCCAGTCAGGCGCCAAGACAGTAAATTTCTTTCGTGCCTTGGTATCTTCATAACATAAAATCATCCATTCGATATGATGCCGTTGCTGGCACTCTCCGGCTATTGTTAGGCAATGTCCGGACGACAGCCGCCGGCATCCGGATAAGTTCCGTCAACTCCCGGACAACTTCCATAAACTTCCGGATCGCTTCTGCTGGTTTCTGGGTTAACGTCATCAATTTCCGGGTAGTTTCCCTCAACTTCCGGACAACAGCCGCCGGCTTCCGGATCACTTTCGCTGGTTCCTGGGTCAGCTTCATCAATTTCCGGTTAGTTTTCCTCAATCTCCGGATAATCGTCGCTAACTCCCGAACGAGTTCCGTCAATTCCCGGATAAGTACCGTCAATTGCTGGACATTTCCTGCCTGTACCCGGACAACTTCCTCGAGTTTTCGGACAAGCATCGCCAATTGCCGGACGGTTATGATGATCCCAATTACACGCAGGCGTTTGCAAAAGTCAACATCTGACGCTTTTACGCTTAAAGCCCAAGCGGTTTTTGTCTTTTGCTTTTTGGATAGTTTCTGTGGCAAGCGGAACGGAACTTGGCCCCTTTTCGGTACTTACCTTTACTTTCCCGATTTTTTCAGCAACCTTCACTGCTTCGTTATGAAGCGGAAGGTAGGACACTCCAACCGCAATAACAAAACCATTCATGCTGTAGCGGGTTCTGTTCGGTTGATTGTGGATAGTGTTTGCCACTATATCCAACATCATCCGGATTTTTTCCGGGTCGAATTCTCTGTCTGGACGCAAGCCTAAAAGCCACTCGTAGCAAGCCCAACCCGCCGACATACGAAGTTCTTCTCCGCTTTTTATCCAACGATCGGCAACGGCCTGGGCAAAGTCGGTTTCAGCGAGGCTCACCGACACCACGTAATCGGACAACATAAAAAAATAGGCGGCATCCATCCAACGGTCGAAATCAGCCTCCGTCATCATTTTCGGATCGGCAATCATCCCTGCAAAATACATGGCATCGTAATTTCCCGTAGCATAAAGCTGTTCAGCAAGCGCTTGATCCCGTTTTATCTTTTTCGCCAACGGCCTCATCGCCATTGTGGGAACGCCCCAATGCGGTTCGCACACACCATGCGCCTTGTAGATCTTCTTGGTCTGTTCGGTTGCAAGTGATTCCAATTCGTGCATTACTTCTTCAAAAGTCATATCTTCTCATCTTATTTTATAAGCAAAGTTACGATTTCTTTTCTACACAAGAAATGTCAACTCTACTTGAAATATTCGTATAAATACAGGGCAACTGCATCTATTCACACAAAAGCTGCACAACATTTCTGTCGTAAAAACATTTCATGTCCAATATACGTTATCAAGGTCAACGCTCCCATCAACAGATGCAAAAAATAAATCTTTAAACATTTTTTTAGCTTAGGAATAAAGACAAAATAATTTACTCATTTGACAGGATTAACATGATTTACAAGATTATTTACATT
This sequence comes from Bacteroidales bacterium, assembly GCA_031551645.1. Lineage (GTDB taxonomy): Bacteria > Bacteroidota > Bacteroidia > Bacteroidales > UBA4181 > JAIRLS01. The sequence goes on from JAVBNI010000016.1 coordinate 30,049, forward strand.
TTGTAAATCATGTTAATCCTGTCTGAAAAAGATGAGGATGTTATTTCATCATTGTCACTTATGCGAAAAAAATGTAGGTTTGTCATTCTTTTTAAAGAAGGCCATCGATAAACGAATGAAATCAAATTTTTTATTACATATCCATCCGCGTAAACTGCCTGCTGAAGCATTGCGTTTTTCCCGCACTTTCGGTTTAGGGGGTATGACTTTGATTTTTTTCGTACTGTTACTTTTATCCGGGATATTACTCCGTTTTTATTACGTGCCATCGCCTGTCAGCGCTTATCAATCAATACAACGCATAGATAATCTGGTTCTTTTTGGGTCATTGATCCGTAACATCCACTATTGGTCAGCTGTCGGGATGCTTGTCACGTCAGGTCTCCACCTGTTACGTATCTTCTTTACCCGGGCGTTTATTCCACCACGCCGAAGTAACTGGAACATTGGCATTGCTTTGTTTGTATTGGTCATTCTGGGAAATTTCACCGGTTACCTGCTTCCCTGGGACCAGTTGGCATACTGGGCAACACGAGTCGGCACCCATATGTTGAAATATACCCCGTTGATCGGAGATTGGCTTTACGAAGCTATCGTGGGCGGACAAGATATTGGCGGACAAACTCTACTCAACTTTTACACGTTACACACGTCTGTCATTCCTATGGTTATCATAGTTTTGCTTTGTTACCATTTCTGGAAAATTCGCAAAGCCGGAGGAATATTGATACCGGAGGATCTCAGACAGGAAAAAATCGACTCGATGCCCAACCTGGTGCTTCGAGAAGGGGTCGTAACAGTGATATTGATCGCCTTGATTTTGTTCATTGCGGCTATATTTGACGCTCCTCTTGGAGAATTGGCCAATCCTATGCAGAGCCCTAACCCGGTGAAAGCGCCATGGTATTTCATGGGTTTTCAGGAGTTACTGTTACACTTTCCGCCGATAGCGGCGATTATTCTTCCCCTCGCTGTATTGATTGGACTGGTTGGTCTGGCTTATATTCATAACGATGCCCCGGAAACGGCCGGACTTTTTATTTCGCCGGTTGGTAAAAAATATGGTAAACTGGTTGCTGTTGTTGCGATTATTCTCACTCCTATATGGGTAACTTTCAGCGATATGATTCGGACAACTTTCTCCCAAAATGAATCCGCCTTTAGCAAAATATTAGCCAGTCTGTGTCCATTTGTCATTCTGATTATTGTATTTATCATATTATTTTGGTGCATTCGTAAAAAAAACAAAGCATCAATTGCTGAAACCATTCAAACATTATTTATATTTGCACTGGTATCCTTTGTGATACTTTCTGTAATAGGAGTGCTCTTCCGCGGTGAAAACATGAATCTATTATGGTTGTGAAAAAGAAAGAAAATAGAACTACGACATCCTTGCCCGCTGATAAAGGTTTTACACGAAGAAATTTTTTCCATATCGGACGTAAGTGGATCGGCGGGCTTATATTACTCGAAATCATTGCTGTTGTTGTGGCTTTTTTAGGATTCGGACGAAAGAAAAAAGATACAACAGAAACTGCCTCCCAACCGGTTGATGCCGGTTATGCAAAGGATTTTGCAAACGATACGGTTACCTATTTCCGCAAAGGCAGTTTTTTCCTGGTACGGATGCCCGACGGGGGATTTCTTGCCTTGTCGATGGCTTGCCCGCACTTAGGTTGTTCCGTACAATGGGACGCTCCTGTGAAACGTTTCAATTGCCCATGCCACTCATCAGCATTCGACATCAAAGGCAATATCTCCGCATCACCGGCAACGCGCCCGATGGATTATTTTCCCGTACAGATCAAAGGTGGCCGGATCACAGTGGATGTGGCACGTCCCATACAACGCAGCCATTTTGATAAAAAACAGGCAGCATATGTTTAGTAATTGAGAATGGAGAATTGATAATTGAAAATTAGCGCAAAGCGCATAAATCGATATATGAAAGCGTTATATTGCAGAGTACTTATTCATCATCCATTAAAAGTCAAAAGTTGAATTGGGATTTACTTCTTTCGGCCAAACGATTCGGCAGTGCCAGTTCGGTACCGAAAAACATGGCGCGTTCGCAGTTTCAGCGCGATTATGACCGGATTATCTTTTCGTCGCCATTTCGCCGGCTGCAAAATAAAACACAGGTTTTCCCCCTTCCGGGAAGTGTTTTTGTACACAACCGGCTCACACATAGCCTCGAAGTTGCAAGTGTCGGGCGTTCGTTGGGTAACTTATTGGCTATCGAACTGGAAAAACGCCCCGAACTTTCGGGACATGATTTTTTTTCGATACTTGGATCTATTGTTTCCGCTGCCTGCTTGGCTCATGATATGGGTAATCCCCCGTTCGGACATTCAGGCGAAAAAGCAATCTCACGCTATTTTGCCGAAGGAAAGGGTAAGGCGATCCAAAATATGGTGTCGGCAAATGAATGGAGCGACCTGACACATTTCGAAGGCAATGCCAACGCTTTACGTATCCTGACCCACCAGTTCAACGGCCGGCGTAAAGGCGGATTTGCCCTGACCTATGCTACATTATCCAGCTTGGTAAAATATCCGTATGGTTCGGATGCAATGGATGGAAAAAAATGCAAATACGGGTATTTTGCGTCGGAGCGCACTACCTTCGAAGAAATTGCCCGTGAACAAGGTATTTGCCACTTGCCGGACAAACCTAACCGTTACTGCCGTCACCCGCTGGTCTACGTGGTAGAAGCGGCCGACGACATCACTTACCAGATCATGGACGTGGAAGACGCCCATAAATTGGGTATCCTTTCATCAGTTGAAACCAAGAATATCCTGATGGCTTTCTGGGATGATACTGCTGACAAATCTTTTTTTACTAAGACAAAAGAAGTATTTGATACGGTTACCGATCCCAATGAGCAGATATCATATTTACGCGCTGTGCTCATCAGTAAGTTGGTGAATGAAAGCATAGCCGTGTTTATGGATTATTACCCGGCCATCATGAATGGTCATTTTACGGGATCGTTGGTTGATTCGCTTTGCGGATCATCAGCCACCGGCATGAAACAATGCAGCGCTCTGGCTGTAGAACGGATATACAATCATTCCTCGGTAATTGAGGTTGAACTTGCCGGTTACCGAATCCTGGGCGCCTTATTAGATGAATTTATTGATGCGGTGATGAATCCGCAATCGCATTATGCAAAAAAACTTCTGGCACTGTTGCCTGCTCAATTCCGCAGCAATCCTGATGCTCCCACATATACCCGGATACAATCGATACTCGACTTTGTATCGGGTATGACCGATTTGTACGCTTTGGAACTGTACCGGAACATACACGGGATGCAGATCAGCTACCAATAATTTTTTTAACACATAGTCTTTTCTCCATGGCTATGTGTGGCATTCCTATTTCAACAAACGGATCACCACTCGTCGTATAACCGTACTTTTCGTAAAATGCCACTGCTGTCTTGCGGGCATGAAGTATCATTACTGAATATCCTTGTTTGATCGCATATTGTTCGGCAAATGCTATTATTGAAGCGCCGATACCTTGCTTCTGACGGGAGGGAAGTACTGCCATCTGCCGCAACTTCACAACTCCGGAATTTTGCAGGGTCAGGATACAACATCCTACTATTTTCCCGTCGATGTGATATCCGATAAAAACATCGTTGGCTTCTTTTTCCATATCTTCCGGTGAAAATTTCAATCCCCAGGGCTCCCGAAGGACAGCATACCGTAAGGCAAGCATCTCACGATATTCGGGACTATCATAGGCAATAACCGATATATTCATTTTTCAGATAAATTTTGGTATAAAAACAAAAAAGTGTGGAGTCCCACACTTTCTTATACTTTAACCCGATCGTTAATATTCCCACAAATCCTGTTCCCAGTCGAATATTTCATTTTCGATTCTTTGGGATTCATACAATGCATCGACACCCGAAGCATATTCCGAGATCGCACGATTATTATACACATTGGATATTTGCCAAATTGGACCAGAATAACGAAGTTGCATGAAGAAGTCGTCAAAAGAAATATTCTGCGAGTCGTTGAAACGATTGAATACAGGATGACGTGCCATCATATCTCTTGCTTGGGGAACATATACCCACATGGTTTTCATCATTTCTGGAGGCGCATCCGGATCCGCACTGTCCCGTGTATATACGCGGATGGGACAAATGCCAATCACGACCCGGTTAAGTACTGAATGTTTTTTATCAAAATAAATTTTCTCCTTAACCAACAATCTTTTGACTTCTTCTATACGTCGTTCCACATTCCTTACCATGGGCACCATATCACCGTCTTCGTTGGCTACCATAATGGTGTCCTGCTTGGCTCCAAATGACTGATCGAGTTCTGTTTTACTTAACGGACGCGCAAACTCATTGAACCCGGTATTGGGATCGTAAGCTGTTATTTCTCCGCTTTCAACTCCTTTCAAGAGCAGATTTACCAGATTAACCCGGCTACCAATGTTGGCTGTTGGATAATATAACGGGAGATTTTGTTTTTCACGCAAATCAACCATCCGCCAGACTATCTTTTCAAAAATCACATCCGCTTCCCTGACAGGAGCATAAGGAATTGGTTTCTTGAAAGGAATATTTTCCTTTTGATATACCTCGACCTTGTAGTCAAGAGCAGTGGTTGATGAGTCGACAACCGCCGTCTGGGCCGAAATCGTATTGGCAACCAACAACAAACCCAATCCTGCGAAAATGCAACTTATGCGATTCATATAATAATTACTGTTTAATCAATTGTGAAACCTATAATAGGCAATTCTCTTTCTTTTTTATCGGGCCCTACCACCTTTATATCTTCAAAATAAACTTTTGACCCTTTTGTCAAACTGTTGAGCAATGCTTTCTGTTCGTCGGAAATACGCGCTCCCTTTGTTGATTTTGTTTGTGCAAATCCTTTGACAACAGCAGATACAGTAAACTCGGTGACATTAAATTTCAAATCAAAATCAAAATTTTCCATGGCTGCAATCACCGCCATCTGTGCGGATAAAGTGGCTTTATCGATACGACCGCCAATCTTGCCGGCAACTTTGGCAACAGGATCGGGGATTGTTTTCACACGAAAGTCCATGGTACCCATCACACGATTTTGCCCCTCAATATTGGCCGTCACCGTAATTGTACTGATGCCTTTTGCATTGGGATTCAAAACGGCGACCCATTCATTACCTGATCTTTTCAGTGATCCCTGGGTTATACTGGCGCTTACCTTGTCGGAAGGAACGCCCGAAACGGTATAACTTACCGGATTGTCCACACCAATATACAACACATTCATCTTGGTGGCCGCAATAACTGCGCTGGCTTCGCCAACCTGGTACTCCGACATAAATGGATAATTCATGATCCCTTCCGGAGTCACCATTTGTAACAACCCCTGTAATGTGTAGTTACCCACGCCTGCGGAACTTTTAAAAATCGCCCGCCCTTTTGCATCGTAAGGCAATTCTCTGCCTTCGCCCACCATTTCGTATCCGGAGGCAGTTTTTTTGTACGGGCCGATAAATATCTTCGGTTTTTGTAAGCTATCGTATGCAGCAAGGATAATCCTTGCTTCATATTCATTACCTTTCAATACGTAGCTTGATTTGGACATTACAATGGCCTCCATCTTGTTTACCTTGGTATCGGTAGCGCCGATCTGAGCCAACAAGTTTTGTATAACGTCAGCTTCGGCATTGCGTATGTCGCTTTGCAATTTTGACATCATGGTGATTACAGCAACCATCGGGATAAATTCGAAATGACTCGATTCCCAAGTTTGAACTGTGCCGTCTTTCTTTGGAGGAGGAGCATCAGTATTTAATGATTCTTTGATGGCATTTTGAACTGAGGGATCGGTTGTCATAGAAAGGAGGTGTGTTCTATAAGCTTCGATCTTACCTTTCAAATCTTCACCTTTCTTTTTCACGATCATAAGTTCAGCAGGCTTGTCCAGATTGTCCTTAGATTCGATTAATGCATCATTGATATCGTAAGTTGGTTTTGTCTCTCTTTTTGCACCTACTATCCATTCGGTAGGGGTAAGCGAAGGAGCATCGTCGCCATCACAATATTTGACTATTTCCACTTTCAATTCCTGGATATCGTATGCTAATTGATCGGCCATATCTTTGACACTCAAAGCCTTGTCGCGAAAAGGCCCCACCTTAGCCGCACTTTTCTCCATTTGTGCATCAAAAATACCATACGCTGTTTCGTTTTTGGCAACAAAATTCGCTGTTGTCTTTACCAATCCATCATCCACGAGAACAAAAGCATTGAGGATATCAGCCGATACATTCAGCGCCAACATTGCTGTGAGCACCAAATACATCATCCCGATCATCTTTTGCCTCGGTGTTTCTTTACCGTGACCCATATTCTTCTGATGTTAGTTTATCAATTATTAATTAGCCTCTAACATTCATTGCCGACAACATGTTACCATAGATGGTATTCAGGTTGGCAAGATTCTTATTCAGGTTAGTCATTTCTTCGCGATAACGACGTGTTTCTTCAACCGAAGATTTCATGTCGTTCAGCATTTGTTCCATACTTCCGTATACAGCCTGCGATTTCTGCAAATGATCATTAGTGCCGCGCAATTGTAATTCGTACACAGCATTCAGGGCCGAAAGATTTTTATTCATGCCGTCCAACTGGGATGCATAACCTTTACTGCTGTCGCTGATTGCTGTCATGGCCGCTGACGAACTATCGATTGCTTTGGCCGATTGTTGCAGACCCGCTGCTGTTTGCTGGAACGTAGCGGACAAACTGCCCACCGATTCTGCTGCCGCACTCATATTCTGTACATATTTACTGGTTGCCGAAGTTGCTTGCGAAACGTCGGAAATACCAGATGCCGTAGAATTCAATTTTTCAAATGAGGTGCTCAGATTCTTAATCACAGTAGGATCTATTCCTCCCAAACCTCCCATCAAATCATCAAATCTTTCCAATGCTCCGGAACTTTTTGATACTTCCTTGGCTCCTTCCAATTCGTCAGGATCGGTCATACCTGCCAATTCGGGATACACCAGTGTCCAGTCTAACTCTTCGTGCAACGGTTCGAAAGCCGAGAAAAAGAAAATGATGGCTTCTGTTAACAAACCGATTGTAAGCATAATACCTGCACCTGTCCAGTGTTGGATCTTAAACAATGCACCAACAATAACTACTGCTGCACCCAGACCATACAATTTGGCCATAAATTTTTTCCAACCGGAACTTTGTGTTATTTCTGCAAGACCCATAATATTAATTTTTTTAATGTTGTTTTGATTACTCTTTCTATTTTACTTTATATTTTATCGTACTGAATTACCTAAATAATCACGTATACATCTGAACCCGATATACGAAGATGCCGTATCCTGATATTCGTATGCACGTGTGCTTACTTGAAGATAATACTCAATGTCTTTCCACGAACCGCCACGGATCACTTTCCGTTTCATCACTGCCGGTTCATCTTTACGAGCATTATATTTATAATCAGGATTCAAATCGTGGGTAAACCGGTAAGCCGATTCGTCGTATGCGCTGATTGTCCATTCGGCAACATTACCCGCCATGTCGTACAATCCCCATTCGTTGGGTTCGTAGGTGGCAACACGTACTGTAGTTACGCCACCATCATCGGCATAATTACCACGCAAAGGTTTAAAGTTTGCCAGGAAGCAACCCTGATTGTTACGGGTGTACGGACCACCCCACGGATATTTTGAGTTTTCGAGACCGCCACGGGCCGCATATTCCCATTCATATTCAGTGGGCAAACGGTAATGATGTACAAAAGGATCACCACCACTTGCCAATGCATTGTTCAGCAATTCTGTGCGCCATGTACAAAAAGCAGTGGCCTGTTTCCAGTTGACGCCTACCACAGGATAGCTGTCATAAGCGACATGCCAGAAATACATACTTGCCCACGGCTCATTATATGAGTAAGAAAAATCACTGATCCAACATAATGTATCGGGATACACCGGGACATTATCGTGCATCACAAAGGCCGAACGGTCTTTCACCTCAACTTTTTCACCCAATGCATTGAATGCAAAACCTTCGTATTGTTTCTTTTCGAAATTATACCGGTTACTTGGTTTGGCCGCCTGCTTCATATCTACCCAGTAATAATCGTAAATCAACTTACGGGTATCGATTTCTTTGCGGCCAAAAAAGCGTTCTTGCTGGGGTAAATACATTTCCTCTAAAGCTTCCTTTTGGTCTTCATTCTTTTTGACGTCTATTTTTGTACCCCAATTCAGCGGACGCTTATCTTCATCCAACATATCATAATCGTCACCTTCTTTCAGGAAGCCGTCTACGCCTGCTTTGGCCAAAGTACGCCGGGAAATAGAATCCCGTACCCAGTTCACAAACTGCCGGTATTCATTGTTGGTGATTTCCGTTTCATCCATCCAAAAAGCATTCACTGTAACAGTTTTAGATAATGTATTCTGCGACCATGCTACATCCTGATCACTTGGGCCAATGGTAAGTACGCCCATCGGAATAAACACCATCCCATAAGGTTCCGGTTCAAAATATTTTCCACGGCCTTGTACCCCGGTTAATTCACCGTTGTTACTTCCTTTGCAACCGTAGAAGCATAACACATAAATACATATAGGTATTAACCACTTCATATGTTTGAATTTTAACTCTTTCTTTTTTAATTATAAAAATCTTACGCTTTTATATTTCTTAACTATCTTTTCTTTGACCAAATTGAAACAGTAACCGACTATTATCTCATGTGATCCTCCTGAACTACGCATCATGCTGGTGTAGCAATAATCGTAAGAGTATCCTATCTTTAACCCGTTGAACAGATCGACTCCAATCATGGCGACAATCGCATCGTTCAAACGGTATCCTACTCCTCCCCAAATTTTCTTATTGTACATCATGTTCACATTTGCTGATATTTGCGATGCTGCCCCGTCGGAATAGGCCATCACAGACGGTACAAACTCCCATGCCGGATTGCGCAAAGGGACCAAACAACCACCAGTAATATAATAGTGCCTCTTCAAGGTAAAATTTGAAGACGGATTTTCATATTTCATGTCTGGCTCAAGCAAATGCGTGGTGGACAGTCCCAGGTATACCCTTTCGGCGCGGTAGAAAAGCCCTAATCCCATATCGAATCCATAGACGCTTTCGTTTTCCTTAGGTATAGCCGGATCGCTTTCCCAACTGGCATTAGGGATGTACCATTTTGCAGCCAACGCTTTATTCAGAAACATTCCGCTGATACCAATTCCCAATTTACCGGGACCAAGACTCAAGCGATATGCATAATCCAAGCCAACACTAACATCCTGGCTATAACCAAGCTCATCGCTCATTACCGTCAATCCGACTCCATGATTGGCTCCAAATAATTTGAACGGAGCATTAGCAGAGAATACGGATGTAACCGGACTTCCATCAATTTTAGTCCATTGTTGCCTGTGCAGTGCCGAGAGACATATTGCATCGTGGCTACCTGCATAACCCGGATTAACTGCCAACTGATTGAACATATATTGGCTGTATTGCGGATCTTGCTGGGCAACGCTTTCAAAGATCATTGTAAAACCGCACAAAAGACCTAATAGCAATCGCTTCATTCTTATATCGTAATTCTTATAGAATATTGACATTTATTAAAAAAACGTAAATTAACTAAAAAAATTGCTTACTAACAAAAATGCCATTTGGTATTTTGGTTGCGCGTTAACATTACCTTATACTGATTTTTGAAAAAATTGTTTCATTTTTTTGTTGAAGATTTTGTTTTTTTTAACAGCCAAACGTGTAAAAATATCAAAATCAGCAATATAACGATGAGAAAATATTAATTAATTCTTTGATACATTTTCCACCATCGGTCGGGAATTTCCTGTTCGGTTGCTTTTACATAATCATTTGGCGTGCAGGAAATCATTTCACCATCGCATTTGCCTTTCAATGACGGAACTTCCATCCACCAACGTCCGGTTTTAATATTTTTATAAAAGGATAAATTGTGATGTAATTGATCAAAATAGATCAGGTATTTTTTAAAATTATGAACAGAGTCCTTCGGGTTTTCCGAATTACGCCGTTTAACGCCTTCAATAAAATACCACGCCACTTGTGCAATCAGTTTAGCTGTTATATTCTGCAAATCGTTCTGCGGGATCATATCAAATATTCCCATGGATTTACAACGGTAACCTAAACCTGCATAATGGGCCAACTGACAAACTTCTTCTCCCGTAAAACCATTGGGTGAAGAAAAAGAGGCAGCAGGCGCATCCGAATACTTGACGGCATTCACGCTTAATGCCAACAGATCAGTATCGCGTATTACCGGCTCGTTATCACTGATATCCTCCCGTGCTTCTCCTAAGCGGTATATCTCGGAATGGCTGTTTTTAAAAAACTCTATATCTTGTTGAGCCACATAATACGATTGATAGCCAATATTGCAGGAACGGACAGACTGATTTTCCCCAAATATCAAAGCATTAAGAGGTTGTTGTTCTGCTCCCTCGGGTAACCTTAAAAAAGGCGTTATACTTGTCAGGTTGATCTTTTGTCCCTCAAATGCCAGACAATTGCCATAAAACACATCCATCGTTCCGCCTAAAATTAATGTAACAACATTACTTTCGTAAAGTTCAATCAGAATGTGCTGTAACCCAAAATAAGTATCGGTCAGTGTTTTTCCGGTCCGTAGGTTTCCCAGATCGACCACCGTACCTGATGAACCTGCCGACAAGGCGTATAATTGTTTCCTGATCTGTTCCGGCGATTTTATCTCGCCTGCACCATCGGAAAACCTGTCTTCCGGAACACCAAGGATAACAACTTTTGTCGAAGCCGGGATTTTAAAATCCGGTTCGCCTTCGTATGCAATAACATGGCTGCCGAAACTGTCTTGTCCCCCGGAATAATTACAACTGGCAGGGATCAAGTAATCTGTCAGGTTCATTTTTTGGTTTTTTTACGCGTATCTTTTTTAGGCTTATCGGTGCCGGTGTTGATTATTTTCATGCAATCGTCGTAGCTAAGCGCTGCTGGGTCCTGTTTCTTAGGTATCTTGTAATTCTCCTTTTTGTAAGAAATGTAAGGCCCCCAGCGACCGTTCAGTATCTGCAAATCGGCATCCTGTTCGAACGTTTTTACAACCTTGTTCCGGTCGGCTTCACGTTTGGCTTCAATAACCTCAATGGCCCTGTCCTGCTCAATCGTCAACGGGTTATCAGTAGCCGGCCTGAGCGAATAGAATTTCGAATTGTGTAATAAATAAGGTCCGAAACGCCCCACGGCGGCAGTAATATCTTTTCCTTCGTACTGCCCGACTTTACGCGGAAGTTTAAATAATTCCAACGCTTCTTCAAGGGTGATTGTTTCTATATGCTGGCCTTTCAATAATCCAGCAAAACGGGGTTTTTCGTCATCGGATACTTCGCCGATCTGCACCAGCGGCCCGAATTTTCCGATTTTAGCAATCACCGGTTTACCCGAATCCGGATCAACCCCCAACTGGCGTTCGCCAACAGTCCGCTCCGAGTTTTTGGTGGTAGTATCTACTTTATCATGAAACGGACGATAGAATTTATCGATCATCTTTGTCCACTCCAACTTTCCTTCTGCAATCTCATCAAAATCCTTTTCGACGGAAGCCGTAAAATTGTAATCCAGGATATCATTAAAATGATCAACCAAAAAATCATTGACAACCATCCCTATATCGCTCGGGAAAAGTTTGGCTTTTTCGGTGCCGGTGATTTCGGATTTGATTTCTTCCTTCACCTTGTTATCCCTCATGGTGAAAACAGCGTATTCGCGTTCGGTTCCGGGCTTATCTTCTTTCACCACATAACCGCGATTCAGGATAGTCGATATGGTAGGCGCATAAGTGGACGGGCGGCCAATCCCAAGTTCTTCCAATTTCTTCACTAAGCTCGCTTCGGTGTAACGTGGCGGATGATGCGTGAACCGTTGCATGGCGACTATTTCGTCCGAAACAAGGCGTTGTCCTTTACTGATAGGAGGCAGTAATGTGCCTTTTTCTTCTTCGTTTTCGTCGTCGAACGATTCGATATATAATTTAAGGAATCCGTCGAATTTAATCACTTCCCCTGTCGCAATAAATTTTTCGGGAGTTGTCGAAATATCGATGGTGACCGTGGTCTTTTCCAGTTGCGCGTCGCTCATTTGCGAAGCAACTGTACGTTTCCATATCAATTCGTACAGGCGTTTTTCCTGTGCTGAACCGGCCACATCCGATTTATCCAAGTAAGTGGGTCTAATGGCCTCGTGAGCTTCCTGCGCTCCTTTACTTTTAGTTTTATACTGACGGGTTTGTGAATATTGCGCGCCGAATTCGCTGGTGATCACTTTCCTGGCCATGTTGATCGCCATGTCCGAAAGATTGACCGAGTCGGTACGCATGTAAGTGATTTTCCCGGCTTCGTATAGTTTTTGCGCTACCGACATGGTTTGCGCCACTGAAAATCCAAGTTTCCGGCTGGCTTCCTGTTGCAGGGTGGAAGTGGTGAACGGCGGCGCCGGCGACTTCTTTCCGGGTTTGGTAGCCACTTCGGCCACCTGGTAGTTTGCAGATTTACAGCGATCCAAAAATCCGAGCGTTTCTTTGGCTGTATCGAAACGTTCGTTCAGTTCTGCATGAAGGGCAACTTTTTTATCCTTGTCAGGAAACAAAAATTTCCCAGTAACTTTAAACGACGATTTACTGTTAAAATCCCGTATTTCGCGTTCGCGCTCCACCAACAGACGGACAGCCACCGACTGTACCCGTCCTGCCGACAATGCCGGTCTGACCTTTTTCCAAAGGATGGGCGACAATTCAAAACCGACCAAACGATCAAGCACACGACGGGCTTGTTGGGCATCCACCAGGTTTTTATCAATATCACGCGGGTTTTCAACGGCTTTAAGAATGGCTTCCTTTGTAATCTCATTGAAAACAATCCGTTTAGTCTGGTTTTTTTTCAAACTGAGCACTTCGGCCAAGTGCCATGCAATGGCCTCTCCCTCGCGGTCTTCATCGGAAGCGAGCCACACGGTTTGGGCTTGCTTGGCCAATTTTTTCAATTCGGAAACAACCGGCAATTTGTCTTTCGAAATAATATATTGTGGCCGGTAATTATGTTCTATGTCAATACCCAAATTCTTTTTCTCTAAATCACGGATATGACCGAAGCTTGATTTTACGAGAAAATCTTTACCCAGGAATTTTTCTATGGTTTTGGCTTTGGCGGGCGACTCGACAATTACTAAGTTCTGTTCCATGCAAAAATTACGTATTGTATCTTGAAAAATGTTGCAAAGAAAAACAAATAGAATCGGATGTTCAAAATTTTAAGATAATTATTTTGTATTTTTGCGGCTTTATTATATAGATAATATGGTCGAAAAGAAGAAAGCAGCCCATAAAAAGAAAAAATTCTTAATTATATTTTGGGGAACCGTAGCAGGATTGTTCCTCCTGGTTGTCCTTTTGTTTGTATTAATCATCAATGGCAAGTTCGGATATATGCCGACCTTCGAACATTTGGAAAATCCCAAAACCGACATTGCAACAGAAGTATATTCTGCCGACGGGGAATTGTTGACCACATTTTTTCTGGAAGAAAATAGAAATCCTGTTTCATATAAAGATTTACCACCCTATTTGATCAATGCATTGATCGCCCGGGAAGACCATCGTTTTGCCGACCATTCGGGGATTGATGGTATCGGATTGGTGAGGGTTGCCGTGAAAACCGTATTACTCAGCCGGTCGGGTGAAGGAGGCGGAAGCACCATAACCCAGCAATTGGCTAAACAGCTGTTCAAAAGGGATACGACTACGTATAATTTGGGGATTATACAGAAAGCCCATATGGCTACGATCAAATTCAGGGAATGGGTAATTGCCACGCGCTTGGAAAAACAATACACCAAACAGGAAATTATTACCATGTACCTCAATGTGGTTCCTTTCGGATACAATGCATATGGTATTAAGTCGGCAGCCCGTACTTTCTTTAGAAAGGATGTCGATTCTCTGAAAATAGAAGAATCCGCATTGTTGGTAGGAATGTTGCAAATGCCCAGCTTCTACAATCCCAGGAAACATCCGGAAAGGGCAACTATCAGACGCAACAGCGTATTGAATAAAATGGAAGAGAACGGATTCCTCAGCAAAAGGATGACCGATTCGCTCAAACAGGTGCCGCTCCAACTGAATTTTGAACGACAGGATCATCTGTCGGGCAATGCAACATATTTCAGGGAATATTTGCGGATTACCATGGGTAAGAAAGAACCTCTGCGGAAAAATTACGGCAATCCGAAATCCTTTGTCGAAGATTCCATACAGTGGGCGGATAACCCGTTATTTGGGTGGTGTAATAAAAACATGAAACCCGACAAGACGCCATATGATTTATCTACGGATGGTTTGAAAATATATACAACTATCGATGCCCGGATGCAAAAATATGCCGAATATGCGATGCAAAAACATCTGAAAGAATCGTTGCAAAAGGATTTTTTCAAAGAAAAAAAAGGCCGGAAGAAAGCTCCGTTTTCAAACGACCTGACCGATCAGCAGATTGAAGATATCATGTTGCGTTCGATGCGCCAGACGGAACGTTACAATAGGTTACGGAAAGCCGGATTATCGCAGAATGAAATTGTAAAACGATTCAAGGAACCATGTGAAATGACTGTCTTTTCGTGGGATGGAGATAAAGATACTATTATGAGCCCCTGGGATTCGATACGCTATCACAAAGCCTTCCTGCGCGCCAGCATGATGGCCATGAATCCGCACACAGGCGAAGTAAAAGCTTACGTAGGAGGAATTGATTACCGCCATTTCAAATATGATGGGGTAAAAATGCAGAAACGGCAGGTAGGGTCTACTTTCAAACCATTCCTATATACGCTGGCCATGCAGGATAAGAAAGAACTGACGCCATGCTACACGGTGCTAAACGTTCCACAAAGCTTTGCAGACAAGGATAGTGTTTGGACACCAAAAAGTTCGGGAAAAAAGGAATATTTTAACCGGCCGGTAACACTGAAATGGGGATTGGCTACTTCGGAGAATAATGTGACTGCGTGGTTGCTGAAACAAGTTTCTCCTGCTGCCGTGGTCGAAATGGCGCACAGGATGGGAATTATAAGCCATATAGATCCGGTACCGTCTATTGTCCTCGGTACGCCTGAAATATCATTGGCCGAAATGGTGGCTGCTTTTTCGGTATATCCCAATCAAGGAGTTTATTCCGATCCCATTTACGTTACCCGTATTGAAGATAAAAACGGAAACTTGTTACAACGTTTTAATTCATACAAAGAAGAAGCCATCAGCGCACAGACCGCTTATCTGATGGTTAATATGCTCGAAGGCGTAGTACGTGGCGGAACAGCAACACGGCTCCGTTCCGTTTACCAATTAATGAATCCCATGGGAGGGAAAACAGGAACCACACAAAACCACTCCGACGGATGGTACATGGGCATTACACCTGATCTGGTAGCAGGTGTGTGGGTAGGCGGCGAAGAGCGCGCCATCCATTTCGATAATATGCGTCTCGGACAGGGATCGGCAATGGCATTACCCATTTTTGGTATTTTCATGCAGAAAGTGTATGCCGATAAAAAAATCGGTCTTTCCCAAGGTGATTTCGAACGTCCGGACGGATTCAATGTAAATATGAACTGCGATGTGGATAAGGAGTTTGGTGGAAATGTAACATATGACGAGTAATAACGAACATTTCGTTAACAGCATACAACAGGATACGCTGAATCTGGTAAAGCCACAATCGCAAGGTCCAACGTTGCGGATGCCAACTTCAATTGCAAGGCCTCAGGTTGACCTGGAACGGGCACAGGAAGTTATTACGCAGACTGAACAACGCGAGCAACAGATCGTTGCCCAGCGTAATCGTGTCATTATTCCCCGCACCGAGGAACTCAGGCAACCGTCCATCGATATAGACCCGCTGATGGCACAATACCACCACATGGGATGTGTGCAGGCAATCAGCTTTCCTGATACCATTTCCCTGACTATTCTTGAACATTACTATCAGCCGATAATTACCATAGATTCCAGTTATACGGCATCTTCTTTCACCGAAACCGGAACAATCGATCCCGGCGACAGCCAGTTTGAACTGACCACACAATTGATCCCGGTAGAAACCACTGCCTTGGAGAAGGGGCTTTCTGCCGAATCCCGTACCGAATCTTATCCGTCTACGGTTACTCTTTTTCTTTTAGGTTCATTGATACTGTTCACCTGGATAAAATTTCATTTCGGAAGAAGCATCGTTCTGGCTTTTCAATCATTTTTCAATTATCAACAAGCTTGCCGCGCATTTGACGAACGCCGCGAATCCGACAAGCAGGCTGCCATATACACCAATATATTGGCTTATATCTGCGCCGGTACTTTTATTACACTTGTGTTGCCATTTTTCGGAGGTGTTGCGCTGTGGAACAGTTACAGTCTATCCATTTTATTTTTCACTCTATGTGTTGCCATAATATTTGCCATAAAAGCAATGGTGTGGAAAACATTTGGCATAATTTTTCTCGCAGAGTCTTTTTCGCAGGAATATGTAT
This sequence comes from Bacteroidales bacterium, assembly GCA_031551645.1. GTDB lineage: Bacteria > Bacteroidota > Bacteroidia > Bacteroidales > UBA4181 > JAIRLS01. Next base: position 46,688 of record JAVBNI010000016.1, read on the forward strand.
ATAATATGTATTTGTACAATCGCAACGCGGGAACATTCATTTTGCCTGCTGTAATAGCCATTCCTTTTGTCCCGTACGAAATCGTTCCCGTCCTGATTTATGCCGTGATTGCAATCATCTGTGTATCGTATTTGGCCAAGATGTTCAGAAATTTTCAAATAATTCGTGCCCGAAATGTATCTGCATTGTATTTCATTTTGTATCTTTGCACCCTTGAAATATTACCGCTTTTATTATTTGTAAAGGCATGTAAGGTATTGAGTGCTTTTTTGTTTGCATAAATCCTGCTTGTATCCGGCAAAATGGACAAGGAGTATGTTGTTTTGTAGAAACACCGGTAGAAGCAAGTGTTCAAATTAAACTTGTTAAAAAAATAAGCTTTGAAGGTTAAGAGGATCATAGTATCGCAGCCTCATCCTGGTGAAACAGAAAAATCACCTTTCACAGAATTGGCTGAGAAATACCATCTGAAAATAGAATTCAGGCCGTTTATCAGGGTTGAAGGCGTTACTGCAAAAGAATTTCGTCAATACAGAGTGGATGTTTTGGCACACGGAGCGGTGTTTCTTACCAGCAAAACGGCTGTTGATCATTATTTTCGCATTTGTGAAGAGATGCGCATAACAGTGCCCGATACGATGAAATATTTCTGTACTTCCGAATCAATTGCCAACTACTTGCAAAAGTATATTGTGTACCGGAAACGGAAGATTTTCTTTGGTTCCAAAATTGATGAATTGTTGGAACTGATGCAGAAGCACAAAGAAGAAAAGATTTTTCTTCCTCTTTCGGATCCTCACAAACCCGAGATCCCTAAAATGCTTGATAAGAAGAAATATAAATATACCAAAGTCATACTTTACCGAACAGTAAGCAGCGATTTGTCGGATTTGACCATCAACGGCAGCGATGTGCTTGTATTTTACAGCCCGTCGGAGATCAAGTCATTAGCACAAAATTTTCCTGATTTCAAGCAGGACGAAACTTTGATCGCTTGTTTCGGCCCCACCACTGCCAAAGCAGCAAAGGATGCCAAGTTGCGTATCGATATTCTGGCGCCAAGGCCCCAAATTCCGTCAATGACTATGGCAATTGATCAGCATTTGAAAGAACTGGTCAAAAATGGAAAAACATCCAAGACAACCGCAGAATAACTGCGGATACATTTTCACCCAAATTATTGTAATCCGGAAATGTCCGAAAGTATCCATACTTTAGGCAAAAAAGAACGGTTACGCGGGAAGCGTGCTATTTCTGATTTGTTTGGCAGTGGATACACTTTCTTTATCGCGCCTTATAAGGTTTTTTGGATAAAAACACCTGTAGCCGACGATTCTCCGAGTAAGTTTGCGGTATCAGTACCCAAGCGAAGATTCAAACGTGCTGTAAAGCGCAATCTGATGAAACGCCGTACCCGTGAAACTTTCCGCGTCAATAAACAACTATTGAATAATGCGATTGATAACGGTCAACAAATCCACCTGATGTTGATTTATGCGTCCGATAATCTGACTCCCGTGACCGAACTGGATGTTGCGATGAAAAAAATACTACAACGCATCGCCCGAGAATATGCCGAATCCGTTTAAATACCTATTGATAGCGTTGGTAAAATTCTACCAATACTGTATTTCCCCATTAATGCCGGCTTCGTGTCGCTACACTCCCACTTGTTCGCAATATGCACTGGAAGCATTGCGAAAATATGGCGCAATCAAAGGTAGTTGGCTGGCAATCAAACGTCTTTTGCGCTGCCATCCTTGGGGTGGACATGGATATGACCCCGTGCCATAAGAAGAATATTTTCGCGATTTCCACAAGAAGGATGTCGACCAAGTGTACTCGTATCCTGCCCGACTACGCCATTCAGGCGGGCTCGTACACTTGGTTACAATGACTTAGGACTTGTCTGTTAATAAATGTATCCAACTTTCAACGCAAGACGCATATAATGGATTGAATACAAATTATTTTGATATACTTATTTCGGTATAGGCGTTTAAAGCTCACTAATTATTTTTTTAATCTTCTGCGGATTGGCTCGAATTTAATCATTCTGCAAATTAGGTTGTCAAAAACAGTATCCATGTGGTTGCGTCTATTGTATCTATAATGGTATTCATCAAGATAGCCTTGCAGATGTTCTTTTGAACAATGATGATGTATTCCTCTCAACCATCCTTGTATATTCA
>JAVBNI010000141.1:0-15990 GCA_031551645.1 Bacteroidales bacterium
TGAGGGAATTATGATCAGATGCTCGAAAGAGGCTCCTTGTCGTAAGAATAGGACGGGATCTGAAGGATAGGCAAGAGTGATCGTCCCGAAGGGATAACTGAAAACAACATCTCACACGCAGTAATGTGTCAAAGCACGGAATCGCCTTGGTACCGAACGGTATGCCGGGTGGTGTGGGAGGTCGAAACGGGAAATAATCCCGTTTCTCCTACCCGATTTGCATATACCCCATCATGTGCTTTTGAAAATTGGATCAAGATAAAAATTTGTTTTATTTTGCAGCTTCAATTATATCAAGGATGAAAGACCAACATATTTCCATTATCTGCAAAGAATTAGGCTTAAAGGAAAATCAGGTGCGCAATACGCTGGAATTACTGGCCGACGGTGCGACTATTCCTTTTATCAGCCGTTACCGTAAGGAAGCAACCGGTAGTTTGGACGAAGTGCAGGTTGCAGCCATCAAAAGCCGTTATGAAAAGTTATTGGAGGTGGATAAACGTCGTGAAGCGATCCTGCGCTCTATCGAAGAACAGGATAAGCTTACTGATGTTTTGAAACAGCAAATCGAGGTTGCCGAAAGCCTGTCGGAACTCGAAGATCTTTATCTTCCCTTCAAGCCCAAACGAAAAACCCGGGCTTCAGTAGCCCGCGAACGTGGTCTGGAACCGTTGGCCAGGCAGTTGATGAAACAAACGGACAACGATGTGGAAACCATCGCTTTGAAATATCTCAATGATGATGTGGAAACGGTAGAGGATGCTTTGCAGGGCGCACGCGATATCATTGCCGAACAAGTAAATGAAGATGTCAAGGCTCGCGATGCTATCCGCCGGTTGTTCGAACGTGATGCCGTGATTTATTCCAAAGTAGCGAAAAACAAGGAAACGGACGGGGAGAAATATCGTGATTATTTCGATTTTTCAGAACCATTGCACCGTTGCCCTTCGCATCGGTTATTGGCCATGCTGCGGGGAAAAGACGAAGCATTCCTGCGTATCGATATTGAGCCGGACGAACAGAAAGCAACGGATATTTTAAACAAGTTATTTGTAAAGGGACATTCTGCGGCATCCCGGCAGGTGGAAGAAGCCGCGAGAGACGCATATAAACGATTGCTTTGTTCGTCTATCGGGACTGAATTCGAAACTATGGCAAAAGAAAAAGCCGACGACGAATCAATCAGGGTATTTGCCGACAACTTGAGACAGTTGTTGTTAGCGCCGCCTTTGGGACAAAAAAATGTGCTGGCTATCGATCCCGGATTCCGTACCGGATGTAAACTGGTTTGTTTGGATGCACAGGGAAACCTGAAACACAATGAAACCATCTATCCGCATAAGCCGCAGAGCGAAGTTGTAGAAGCCAAACGTAAAATCATGTCATTGATCAGCGCATACAAGATCGACGCTATAGCTATCGGTAATGGAACAGCCGGACGTGAAACCGAACGTTTCATACAAAGCATGGCGTTTGGTCGCGATATGCAGGTATTTATCGTTAATGAAAGTGGAGCGTCTATCTATTCGGCATCAGCGGTAGCACGCGAAGAGTTCCCCGAATATGATGTGACGGTGCGTGGCGCGGTGTCCATTGGACGTCGCTTGATGGACCCACTGGCCGAACTGGTGAAAATTGATCCCAAATCTATTGGGGTCGGGCAGTACCAACATGATGTCGATCAGAACAAACTTAAAAAAAGCTTGGATACTGTGGTTGAGAGTTGTGTCAATCTCGTTGGCATCAATGTAAACACTGCCAGTAAACATCTGCTGGTATATGTATCGGGATTGGGACCGCAACTGGCGCAGAATATCATTGATTACCGCAAGGAAAACGGCGCTTTTTCATCACGGAAGGCTTTAAAAAAAGTTGCCCGTATGGGTGACAAATCTTTTGAGCAATGTGCCGGATTCCTCCGTATTTCCGAGGCTGAAAATCCATTAGACAATAGTGCAGTGCATCCCGAAAGTTATCATATCGTTGAGCAAATGGCAGCGGATGTGCACACAACGGTAGCCGATTTGTTGAAAAATGAAAATCTACGTAAGCAAATTAAACTTGACAACTATGTGACCGGAACGGTAGGTATACCTACATTAACTGACATCATGCAGGAGCTGGCTAAACCCGGACTCGATCCTCGTTCGCATGCAAAAGTATTTGAATTTGCACAGGATGTCCATCGGCTGGAAGATTTGCAACCGGGAATGGTATTGCCGGGCATTGTTACCAACATCACTAATTTCGGATGTTTTGTCGACGTTGGGGTAAAACAGGACGGTTTAGTTCATGTGTCGCAACTGGCTGACAAATATGTCTCTCATCCGTCGGAAGTAGTTAAGCTGAATCAACATGTAAAAGTAAAGGTATTGGAAGTGGACCTGAACAGAAGTCGAATTTCATTTACCATGAAATTGGGAAAAGAAAAATAGAAATCAATAAGAAAATAATCTCCCGGTCAGAACAAATGTTTATGGCCGTGTGCGCACACGAAATGATAGATGCGTTTTCATTTTTTTCGATCTTTTTTGCTCTTTATAGTATAATATGACTTTGTTGCAGCAAATAATATGCTGATTTACAAGTTATTGAAAATTAAAATTTTTGATCCATTTTGAAGGCTATTTTTTATAATTGTTTAAAAATAAATTGCTTATCAAAAATTACCAGTAAAAAATGAAAATTATAAATAATTGATAATCAGAGCAACATCGTTGCAACAAAGTCGTATAATATGTTGATTATGTTATGATCAAAATGCTTTTGTTTAAAAAATATCTTCCTTATATTTGCCTTTTGAATGAATAGAAAAATGGAAAGGCAAGTCGAGCATGAGGGGACTGTTGCTTCAATTTCCGGCAATGTCATGATTATTCGCGTTGTTGCATCATCTGCATGTAGTACTTGTGCAGCCCAAAGTCATTGTATGCCATCCGAAAGTAGAGATAAGGATATTCGCGTTGAAGGATTTTCCGGTAATTATGTTCAGGGCGAACGGGTGAAGGTTTGCATGCAGCAATCTATGGGTGTTCGGGCACTGTGCATCGGGTATATCCTTCCATTTATAGTTGTACTTATAACGCTGCTGATAACATATCAATTTACAGGTAATGAACTGGTAAGTGGGTTGTCGGCATTAATTATATTGATCCCATACTATTTGATACTTAAGTTAATAAATCGGAAGTTGGAAAAAACTTTTGGATTTACAGTTAAGAAAATTAATTAATACTGGTTGAATGAACATTATTTTGCTTACAATCATAACATTGGTAGCCATTGGCGTTGTTTCGGCTGTTATTCTTTATTTCGTAGCACAAAAATTCAAAGTATACGAAGATCCGCGTATCGACACTGTTACCGAAACCCTTCCGGCAGCAAACTGTGGCGGGTGCGGCTATGCCGGATGCAGGAATTTTGCCGAAGCCTTAGTTAAGGCCGAAGATATTTCACCGATGTTTTGCCCAGTAGGAGGTAATACTGTGATGATGTCAGTTGCCCAAATATTGGGTAAGACTGTCGATGCTAAAGATCCATTGGTGGCAGTGGTTCGTTGTAACGGTTCGTTCGAGTATCGCCCCCGTACAAATGTTTACGACGGAGCATCGTCTTGTGTTATTGTGCATGCTCTTTATACCGGCGATACAGATTGTCCCTACGGATGTCTCGGTTGTGGCGATTGCGTTACATCCTGTAAATTCGATGCTTTGGAAATGAATCCGGAGACTGGCCTTCCGGTAGTAAACGACAAAAATTGTACGGCTTGCGGCGCGTGTGTGAAAGCTTGCCCGCGCGATATCATCGAATTACGCCGGAAAGACAGGAAAGATCGTAAGATTTTTGTGTCGTGCATCAACAAAGATAAGGGTGGAATTGCTAAAAAATATTGTACGGTAGCTTGCATTGGTTGTTCCAAATGTTTCAAAGTGTGTTCGTACGATGCTATTAAAATGGAGAACAACCTGGCATTTATCGACTCCGATGCATGTAAGATGTGTCGTAAATGTCCTCCTGAATGTCCTACCAATAGTATCCTCGAACTGAACTTTCCGCCAAGGAAAGCTGCGCCACCTGCACCGGAAAAAGAGATAGCGCCCGAAGAACCGTCTTCTCCGGTTGAACTTTGAAAATCTTGTTGTCACAACCATACCAATACGTCGGATTGCATATTTGAAACATTTCAATCAAGATAAGAATCTAATTTTAAGCAAATAAATAGAAATCAATCAGTTTCGTATGCTGATCGAATTTGCACATTTATTTGAAGACAATTATAAAATCGACCATCAAAAATGTTAAAAACTTTTTCCAAAGGCGGTATCCATCCACCTGAAAACAAGCTTAGTGCAGGAAATCCTACCGATATTTTGCCTCTTCCTGAGGTGGTGATCATTCCTTTGTCGCAACACATAGGAGCTCCGTCCGCTTCCAGAGTGAAAGTCGGTGACAAGGTGAAGGTTGGCCAGGTGATTGCCGACAGCACGGGTTTTGTTTCGGCCAATGTCCATTCATCGGTGTCGGGAACGGTCAAGAAAGTGGACACATTCACCGATACATCAGGATATAAGCGTATGGCGATACAGATTACTGTGGAGGGCGATGAATGGGATGAAAATATCGATACATCCGATACGCTGAAGAAAGAAATAGCAGACAATACGGAGGAAATTGTCCGTAAGATCACTGCTGCTGGCATTGTCGGTTTGGGTGGGGCAACGTTTCCCGCACATGTTAAATTGTCCGTTCCGCCGGGTAAAAAAGCGGAAATGATTGTTATCAACGGAGTGGAATGTGAACCGTATCTTACCTGTGACCACCGCCTGATGCTCGAAAGAGGCCCTGAGCTTATGGTGGGAATCAGCATTCTCATGAAAGCCCTGAATGTTGATAAAGCCATTGTGGGTATTGAAAACAACAAACCCGACGCTGTGGCCAACCTGCAACAATATGCAGTATCATACGACGGAATAGAAATTTGTCCTTTAAAAGTCAAATATCCGCAGGGAGGAGAAAAACAGTTGATAAAAGCTGTCACGGGGCGTGAAGTCCCGTCCGGCAAAATACCTGTGGATGTAGGCGTGGTACCTTTTAATATTGCGACCGTTTTTGCTGTGTATGAAGCAGTACAAAAAAACAAACCTTTGGTCGAACGGTTGGTAACCGTTACAGGTAAAGGTTTGGCGAACCCGTCGAATTTCAGGGTACGCATCGGAACTCCGGTTGATAATCTGATTAAAGCAGCGGGAGGGATGCCCGAAGCTACAGGAAAGGTCATCAGCGGCGGCCCGATGATGGGCAAGGCTGTGGGAACTGTTGATATCCCCACCACTAAAGGATGTTCGGGAATTCTTCTGATCGAGGAAAAAGATGCTAAGCGAAAACCGACACGGGCCTGTATCCGTTGCGCCAAGTGCGTGGCTGTATGCCCGATGGGTTTGGAACCATACCTGCTGATGCCTCTGGCCGAACAACAAATGTTTGATCGCGCCGAACAGGAGCGTGTAACAGATTGTATCGAATGTGGTTCATGTAGTTATACATGTCCTTCCGCCCGTCCTCTGTTGGATTACATCCGTCTGGGGAAAACTACGGTATTGAAAAACATCAGGGCGAGAGCAATGGCGAAGTAGTTTTTAATTGAAAATTCAAAAAACGGATTGCGAAAAAGAATAAAAACCGAAATGAAAACCGTTTCAAATAAAATTTACTTCAATATATACCTTGCATTCTTATTTTTAGCAAGTTGTATCGGATTTTTCATCGGTATTATGGCGATTTGTGGCTTATTACATCTGTTTTTGAGGAAATGCGGCATTTTTGTGTTTGTTATTATATTATTCCCCATGCTCATTGACTTATGCATGAAGCCGGATTATTTCGAAATCATCTTTTCTCAAAGAATGATACGAATTAATTATTACAAATTGAACCGTCGCAACGTACTGTATGCTTTATCCTTTTTTTCTTATCAAAGAAATATAAAATCGACCGAAATATCTATCGACAATTTTGAATTTTATGCCTTATCAAACAATAAGATAATGAAGAAAAAAATTTTGTATCTGTATGGAAATAATCAGAATAATTTAGTGAAATTTCGCTTAAATATCTCATTAATCACAAAATCAAATTATAGGGAATTAATCAATCGATTGGAAAAATTTGGTTTAACTCCTAAATTGATCAGATTGTCAAAAAATTAAAAATCAAAATCGTATATTTTCAATAATTTTATCCTGAAGTGAAAGAAAAGAAATTGGTTATTTTATGGACGACAGATCATAAGGAGGTAGTTTTAAATATGCTCCTGATGTATGCCTCTAATTCAATGATGAGGGATTGGTGGAAAAAGATAACCATCATTGTGTGGGGTCCATCGCAAAAATTAGTAGCCAACGATGTTCAGATACAGGGAGAAATTTTAAATATGCAACATCATGAAATTCAGTTTGAGGCGTGTAAGGATTGTGCAGATAATTATGATTTGACGGATCGATTGGAAAGAATGGGCTTTGATGTAAAATATATGGGTGAATCTTTGTCAAATTATCAGAAGGATGAAAATGTAGTGATGATGTATTTGTAAATAAGATATAAAAATATTGATATTAAATTGAATATGAGGATATTCATAATTGAAAATCAAAAATTAAAAATCAAAAATGAGTAAATTATTTACTGTATCGCCTTCACCACATGTGCATAGCGGCAACAGCATCGAGCGTTTGATGTACGATGTATTGTTGGCATTGATTCCCGCTTTCCTTGTGTCGGTGTGGATGTTTGGCTTAGGCGCTTTGTATGTGACTTTGGTTTCGGTGTTGTGTTGCATGCTATCCGAGTATGTCATACAAAAATATTTAATGAAACAGGAACCGACATTACGCGATGGTTCGGCCGCTGTGACAGGGCTTTTGCTGGCCTTCAACGTACCGACCAACCTACCGGTCTGGATATTGATCCTTGGCGCGGTAGTCGCTATCGGTGTTGGTAAGATGACTTTCGGCGGATTGGGTAATAATCCGTTCAATCCTGCATTGGTGGGACGTGTTTTCATGTTGATCTCGTTTCCTGTGCAGATGACCTGTTGGCCCAAGCCCGTCGTTTCGCGGTGGAATCTGGATACTGTGTTCAATTTTGGAGAATATCCTGCTGATTATATTGATACGTTTACGGGAGCTACTCCCCTCGGAGTGGTAAAGGAAGGTATCAAGGCGTTGGATACTGCCAGTGGCGCTACCCGGACAGTATCGGATATCATCACTTATAATGTGCCCTCGACACTTGATCTATTGATCGGTAAAGTAGGTGGTTCAATGGGTGAAATTGCTGCTGTAGCGTTATTGCTCGGATTTGTTTACCTGCTCATTCGTAAAGTCATTACCTGGCATATCCCGGTAAGCATTATCCTTGCTACAGCCATCTTTACAACAACTCTTTGGCTGGTGAATCCCGAAACAAATGCCAATCCTTTATTCCATCTTCTTACGGGAGGTTTGTTACTTGGAGCGATATTCATGGCTACCGATTATGTAACTTCGCCTATGAGTCGTTGGGGAATGATTCTATATGGTATCGGAGTGGGAGTAATTACGGTGGTTATACGTGTTTTTGGTAATTATCCTGAAGGAGTGTCGTTTGCTATATTAATCATGAATGCATTTGTCCCGTTAATCAATACATATCTTAAACCTGCACGTTTCGGAAAGGAGGTGAAAAATGGCTAAAAAAGAATCGACACTTGTCAACATGATAGTCACCTTATTGGCGATTGCCGCAATTTCATCGGCATCGTTGGGTTTTATGTACCAGCTTACAAAGGAGCCTAAGGCTGCTGCCGAATTGGCCAAACAAAATTTTGCCATCAAGGCTGTACTTCCTGAGTGTGAAAATGATCCGTTGGCGGATGCATATGAAATAGACAGTTTTGATGGAGGTGAAAAGTTGGTATGTTATCCGGCTGTCAAGAATGGCGAGCCAACCGGAGTTGCTGTCAAAACCTGGACAAAAAACGGATATAGCGGATTGATACGCCTTATGGTAGGATTCAACCAGGCAGGAAATATTATCAATGTTACAGTACTTGAACAGAAAGAGACTCCCGGGCTTGGCACTAAAATGACTACGCCCAAATTTAAGGATCAGTACAACGATAGGAATCCGGGGCAGGACAATCTCAGCGTGCGTAAAGAAGGTGGTGAAATAAACGCTATTTCAGGAGCCACAATTAGTTCGCGGGCATTTTCCGAAGCGGTGATGCGGGCATACCAGAGTCTGGAGAAAGCTGGAAAGTTGAATAAGTAATCATCCAATCAAAAATCAAAAATGATATGAATCATTGGGCAAATTTTAGTAAAGGCTTGATTAAGGAAAATCCCATTTTTGTGTTGGTTCTGGGGATGTGTCCCACATTAGCCACCACAACATCAGCCATTAATGGTTTAGGAATGGGTTTGGCCACTACATTTGTATTGATGTTGTCGAATGTGGCCATTTCTCTGATAGCAGGATTAGTTCCCGATAAAGTACGTATTCCGGCTTATATTGTCGTAATAGCCTCATTCGTTACCATTGTCGACCTTTTGATGGCTGCTTACGTGAATTCACCAGGCCCGAACGGCGAACCAAGCCTTTATGACCAGTTGGGCATCTTTATTCCGCTCATTGTGGTGAACTGTATCGTGCTTGGACGTGCCGAATCATTTGCTGCCAAGAATGGCGCGTTGCCATCGTTTCTGGACGGCGCCGGTATCGGTCTTGGCTTTGCATTTGCATTGACGCTGTTGGGGTCTATTCGAGAAATTCTGGGTAACGGTTCGGTGTTTGGAATACAATTACTTCCCGAAACAACCAATATCCTGATATTTATCATGGCACCCGGAGCATTTATCGCATTGGGTTATTTAATCATGTTGGTCAATCGTATTAAAAAAACAAAGGCATAACTTAGTGTTAAATTAAGAATTAAGAGTTAAAAATTAAGAACCTTTAGCTCGGCAAAGCCAATCGCAATATGCATATTTTTAATTGATAATTTTCATAGTGTCACTTTATAATAAACTTAAGATTAGTTGTGAATTCTGATTTTAAACTCATAATTCATAATTCATAATTCATAATTCATAATTCATAATTTATGGAATATATATTAATTATCATTTCGGCCATTTTCGTCAATAATATTGTCTTGGCGCAGTTTCTCGGCATTTGTCCGTTTATGGGCGTATCGAACAAGATATCGACTTCGGCGGGTATGGGCGCTGCAGTTACTTTCGTAATGACTATTTCCACAATCATTACATATCTTGTAATGACTTATATTCTCAAACCTTTGGGAATAGAGTTTATGCAGACCATCACTTATATCCTGGTGATTGCCGCCTTGGTGCAAATGGTAGAAATCATCCTGAAAAAAGTTAGTCCTTCCTTATATCAGGCATTGGGTGTATTCCTCCCGCTGATCACTACCAACTGCACCATTCTTGGAGTAGCCATTCTGGTTATTCAAAAGGATTACAATTTATTGCAAAGCGTAGTATTTGCCATAGCCACTGCCCTTGGATTTGCGTTAGCCATGATCATCTTTGCCGGTATACGCGAACAGATGGAGTTTGCTTCGATTCCCAAAGCAATGAAAGGCGTGCCTATCGCATTAGTTACAGCCGGGTTACTCGCTATGGCATTTATGGGATTCGCCGGGATTGTGTGAGCCGCTGCATCGTTATTCAAAATTAAAGGCCTTGTTTTGATATTTTTTTATGGATATCGGACAATGCCTGAAATTGCCATCATGAAGTGGCAACTTACTTTAACCTATTAGGAAAAATAAATTATTCGTCTGATAAGATTAATATGTTATTTTGTCAATATTTTAGGTGTACTATTTGAAAATCATTAATTTAACATCAGTATAAATCATAAAATATACTAAATTATGTCTAAAAAGTTAAAAAAACTATTAAAGATCGTGTCGATCATTATTTTAATTTTATTATTGGTCTATTATTTTTATTTTGAATTGCCGCTTCGTGGAACCCCGTTCAATGCCTCAATACATGGCAACCCGCCATTGACGCCACGTTGGGCTTTGGAGTGCTGGTTATGGGAAGATGACCATAATACTGCCGAAAGAGTCGATACCCTGTTGGAAGGATATGCGAGGCATGATATACCTGTTAGAACGATATTACTAGACAGTCCTTGGAGTTTACGATACAATGATTTTGAGGTTGATACGATACTTTACCCGAATCCAAAGGAATGGTTTGCAAAAATAAAAAATGATGGTTATCGGATTGTTCTCTGGATGACGTCGATGGTGAACAGCAAGAGTAAAGACACCCGGATTGACCAATCTGAAGATTGGTTCAATTATGCTAAAGAGAGAGGCTATATAGCGGGAAAAGGAGATCAGATAAAATGGTGGAAAGGGAAAGGCGGGTTTATTGACTACTCAAATCCGGAAGCTGTAGCATGGTGGCAAGGATTGCAACAACAGGTGTTCGACCTGGGTATCGACGGATGGAAACTTGACGGCTCGGCTACTCTCTGGCGTTCCAAGTTTGGACCGTTTCCTCTGTTGTACAAGTCATCGTATAAAGGCATCATGACCACCCGTACTTATATGAATTATTATTACAGGACCGAATATTTTCATGGCCTAGAAAAAAATCCTGAATTTGTAACCTTGGCTCGTGCCATTGACCGGGGTTTTCATCCGGAAGGTTTTGCACCTATTGAAGCTGCTCCCGTAACATGGGTTGGCGATCAAAGGCATACTTGGGAATCGACAGGCGAAATACAAAGTGAGGACAAGGCTAATTCCGATATTGCTATGGATGGAATCGAGGGAATCGAAATGGCGATGAAAAATATCATGGAAAGCGCTAAAGTCGGTTATAATATCATTGGATCCGATGTCGCCGGTTTTTCCGGATCCGTCATTCCTCCCCGGCTCTATATACGATGGACTCAATTTTCAACGTTTTGCGGGTTATTTCTTAATGGAGGACATGGTGAAAGAGCTCTCTGGAAAAGAAGTGAACAAGAACTGGAAATCATTCGGAGATTTTCATGGCTACATACCGAATTAATACCCTATATGTACTCATACGTGGTAACAGCCCATCACGGAGGCACTTTGCTTCAACGTCCAGTCAAAGGAAAATATCACTATTTATTTGGTGACGACTTTTTGGTTGCACCTATTTATAAAGATCAACTAACCAATACGGTGAATTTACCTAAGGGTAAATGGAGATATTTTTTCGATGACAATGAAGTCATTCAGGGACCCAAACAATTCGAAAGAGATTTTCCCCTTGAAGAATTCCCTGTTTATATACGCGAAGGGGCGATTGTTCCTATGGATATAAAAAGAGGATATACAGGTATCGGCGACAAAAATTCGGAAGGATTTTTTACCTTGTTGATTTATCCGGAAGGAAAAAATAGCTTTAAGTTATACCATTCCGAAACAGAAAGCACACTGATCAGTACGGATGATAGTAGTGAAAAACTTCTTATCCGGCTTGAAGGAAAACAAATCCCACACATTTTAAATATAAAGATGTCCGGAAAACCCCAAAAAATTGAATTGGATGGTACCTCCTTAACAGAAAATGAGGATTATATTTTCGATCAGAATAAAAAACGATTAATTGTAACTATAAAAACATATAATTCAGGTCAATATATTATTGTCAAATAATATATTTATTGAACGGATTACATACAAATTAGAAGTGTAAATTAAATTCTGTCTGAGTTTGATTTACACTTCTGCTTTTTCATAGGTATCAACACAGATAATCATTAAAATAAAAACAATTTCTTGTCAACCTTTCGTTTTGTATTAAATTTGCATCGGAAAAGTTTAAAGTCAACATATCTATATGTTATTGACCATGAATAAAAAAAACATATTCACACATAGATTATTTGGAGCATTTTGTATGCCCTTTTACAGAAACTTCATTTGCGCCTTTTTTATTATGTTGGCATACAGTGTATTGCCGGCAAAAGGACAAGATCCAGCCAAACCACTTATATATAGTGAATTGGAACAAACCGATGGGGCAACTGGTAAAATCGAGTTGATACAACCCGCGCAAGTTGTAAATCTGCTGAAATTGCAAATTGCCAATAACAAATTGCAGAAGGGCATCCAGGGTTATCGTATTCGTATCTTTTCACAATCGGGGCAAACAGCCAGGCAAAAGGCCAACGATACCCGAAGCGCCTTCATGAAAAGTTTTCCCGAAACAGAAGCTTATATGGAATATAACGATCCGAATTTTCAAATCCTTGTAGGAGATTTCCGCACCAAAACAGAAGCGCTCCACCAGTATAAAAAAATTGCAAAGTTATTTCCCAATGCATTTATTGTAAGCGAGATGATAAAAATATCCCAATAATTATGAATTTTGGAATTAAGAATTATCAAGCATCTCTTGAAGCAATAAAAAAAATAAAATTCAGAACCGACACATATAAAAACGAATGAGCGACCAGTTACAGCATGAATGCGGTATTGCTTTTGTCAGGCTTTTGAAGCCACTTGAATATTTTCAGTATAAATATGGTAGTAGCCTGTATGGACTTCAGCGGCTACATTTGATGATGGAAAAGCAGCGAAACCGCGGACAGGATGGTACCGGAGTGGTTTGTGTGAAAATAGGGATGTCGCCCGGTAACAAATATATTTCGCGTGAACGTTCTGTCAAATCATCGTCTATCGATCATGTTTTTAAGGAAATATATACAACGATCAATAAGGTGCACAAGCGTACACCCGAGTTGTTAAACGATGTGGTGTGGATGAAACGGGAAATGCCTTTTGTCGGCGAAATTTACTTGGGTCATTTGCGTTATGGCACCTATGGAAATGATTCGTTGGAAGCCATTCATCCCGTTATCCGTCAAAACAACTGGAAGACACGTAATTTGATCCTGGCCGGGAATTTCAATCTGACCAATGTAGGCGATATGTTCCATATTTTGACCGATCTGGGGCAGTTTCCTACCGGTTATTCCGATACGGTGACCATGCTTGAAAATGTCGGACATTTCTTGGATCGTGAAAACCAACGCATGTTTGATCGTTTCAAAAAGGAAGGATATGAAAATGCAGAAATATCCGAAATGATTGCTAAAAATATCAGCATCAGGAATGTTCTGTCCGATTCGAGTAAAAAATGGGACGGAGGATATGCGATTTGCGGTATCTTAGGACATGGCGATGCTTTTGTATACCGTGATCCGTGCGGCATACGTCCAGCTTTTTATTACCATGACGACGAAGTAGCGGTGATAGCTTCCGAACGTCCGGTTATCCAGACAGCTTTCGATCTGGATGCAGATCGGGTACATGAAGTAAAGCCCGGACATGCCTTTATTATTAAGGCCAATGGCCAAGTTTCGGAAGAAGTGGTACAGCAACCGCACGAAAAGAAATCATGTTCATTCGAACGAATATACTTTTCCCGTGGTAGTGACAAGGATATTTACAAGGAACGCAAGTTGTTGGGTAAGCTATTGGTCCCCGAGATATTGAAGTCTATTGATCACAATCTCGAGACGGCGGTATTTTCTTATATTCCCAATACTGCAGAGACAGCTTTTTACGGAATGGTTGAAGGTGCCGAAGAATACTTGAATCTACGGAAGAAAAAGCTGATTCTGGAAGCGGGCGACAAATTGACCCCGGCACGCCTTGATAAAATCATGGATGTACGTACCCGCATTGAAAAAGTAGCGATCAAGGATGCCAAATTGCGAACTTTCATTACGCAGGATAAAACACGGGCAAGCATGGTGGGGCACGTGTACGACATCACTTACGATACGATCCGCAAAGGTGTGGACAATCTGGTAATTATCGATGACTCGATCGTTCGCGGGACAACATTGAAACTAAGCATCATCCGGATACTCGACCGCCTCGAACCCAAAAAGATTGTGTTCGTTTCGTCATCGCCGCAGATCCGTTATCCCGACTGTTATGGTATCGATATGGCCAAGTTGAATGAATTTGTCGCATTCCAGGCGGCCATAGCCCTGCTTAAGGAAACCGGTAGGCAATCGATTATCAACGAAGTATATAAAAAGAGTAAAGCGCAGGAAGGACTGAGTGATGCCAGGATTGTGAATTATGTGAAGGAAATCTACGAACCATTTTCCGCTAAAGAGATTTCAGTAAAGATTGCCCAGTTGTTGAAAACATCGGATATTAAGGCAGATATCGACATCATTTTCCAGTCAATTGAAAATTTGCATCGCGCGTGTCCGAACGATACAGGCGATTGGTATTTCACAGGTAATTATCCTACTCCGGGTGGCAACAAAGTGGTAAACAATGCATTCATCAATTATATTGAAGGCCGGAATAAAAGAGCATATTAAGTAATTGACAATTGCCTTCGGCTTGCTCGCAAGCTCGGTTGACAATTGATAATTAACTGCGTTGAGCTCGCAAGTTCGGTTGGCGCAAAATGCAGATAATCAAAATAAAACCATTTTCAGATAATAAAAAACCCGCACTTGTGCGGGTTTTTTATTGTTTTGACTGTTATCAGTAATTTATGCCGGGTGAATTGCCTCTACAGGGCAAACATCAGCACAGGCGCCACAGTCAGTACATACATCGGGATCGATCTTATAGATATCACCTTCAGAAATTGCTTCAACTGGGCATTCGCTGATACAAGTACCGCAAGCAGTACAATCGTCACTAATTACATGTGCCATTTTCGTATATATTTTTTTTATGATTAAAACAAGGGGACAAATGTAAATGGTTTTTTCATATCGGAGCAATTTCTTTTTAGATTTTGTCGTTATCCGGCTTATTTTAGATTTAGTCTTGATAAAGAGATAACCTCAGAAAGGCAGGTTTTTCGGTTAAATGCAGATAGTATAGATGTAATATTTGTTATAAAGGTTTTCATAATGAAAGCAATCGTATATGGAACACATTAATATTGAATTATTAATGGAAACATTTCGTATTTGTGATAATTTATCATTTTGTGTGCGAACACGGAATAAAATTATTAATTCGTGTGCGTACACGGATTATAATTAGTAACATTAAGTGTTGTGAAATTTTGATTGTAACTGTTTTTTTCAGGCAAAAGGTTTTATAATTTCGGAAATGTGCGAACTTTGCAATTCATTTATTAGTATCGATATGACCCTTATCATTGTCATCATTACTTCAGTAATTTCCATTGCAGCCTTTTCGAACAGGACTTTGTTTGCAAAATTGCAATTCAATCCCTATCAGGTTTATCACCGCAAGGAATGGTATCGCATCATTACACACGGTTTTTTACATGCCGATTGGGCACACCTGATCATCAACATGTTGGTGCTGTTTTCTTTTGGAGATCATGTTGAACACTGTTTTTCTGAGTTGGCTACATTTACCTGGATGAAGTTTCCAGTGTTGGGGTATATTATTTTTTACCTGTTGAGCCTGATTGTATCCTCGCTTGTAACCTTGTATAAGCATAAGGACGATGTATGGTATAATGCGGTAGGGGCATCGGGCGCTGTTTCGGCTGTATTGTTTTGCAGTATTTTTTTCGAACCCCGTCAAACTTTATTGTTTTTTGGAATCATTCCGATAAAAGCGTTTATTTTCGGGCCGCTCTATTTACTTTATTCCTATTATTCGGGTCGTAAAGCCGCAGACAATATCAATCATGACGCTCATCTACTGGGAGCGGTATTCGGGTTTTGTTTTCCTTTGCTGATCGATGTACATTTGATCCAATGGTTTATC
This sequence comes from Bacteroidales bacterium, assembly GCA_031551645.1. Taxonomy (GTDB): domain Bacteria; phylum Bacteroidota; class Bacteroidia; order Bacteroidales; family UBA4181; genus JAIRLS01. Next base: position 15,791 of record JAVBNI010000141.1, read on the forward strand.
GGGCAGTTTTGAAGAACATGCTGCTTCAAATTTGGTGACGATTATTGTGAAAAGTAGTTTCGGTATAGGCGCTTAGTGCGCACTAATTAAAAAATGATGCTACCTTTGTAGCATGGGCACAAGAGATCGATTTATGGGGGTTAATTCTATATATTTTTATGAGCGATTTCCGGAAGAAAATGCCTGTTATCGTTACCTGG
>JAVBNI010000248.1:0-14087 GCA_031551645.1 Bacteroidales bacterium
CAGATAACGATAACAGGCATTTTCTTCCGGAAATCGCTCATAAAAATATATAGAATTAACCCCCATAAATCGATCTCTTGTGCCCATGCTACAAAGGTAGCATCATTTTTTAATTAGTGCGCACTAAGCGCCTATACCGACTGAGTTATATTCAATGCGGTTAACTGATTGGCGCCACATTCCAGAACTGTCAACAGGGTATTTTTGGTTACATCTAAGCTTGTCAACTTGTTATTGCCGCAGTTCAGTTTGGTTAATTTTGTGTTTTTACTTACATCCAGAGCAGTAAGTTGGTTGCTGTTACATGCCAGATTAGTCAGCGTTGTGTTTTTGCTCACATCTAACGCCGACAATTGGTTATTGCTCAAATCCAGTCCAATTAATGCGATATTTTTACTGACATCCAGTGCAGAAAGCTTGTTGTTGAAACAGTACAGGCTGGTCAATTTCGTATTCTTACTCACATCCAACGTTGTGATATTATTATAGGAACATTGTATGCCGGTCAATGTAGTACAATTACCTACATCCAGAACGGTAAGCTGGCAGTTGTAGCGTGTCAGATCGAGCACGTCTTCCCCGTATATCCTGATGTTTTTACTGCCTGTGGGAATTTCTTTAGTGAAAATTGCCTGTCCACTGACACTGGTAGTGGTGCTGGTGTATGCTTTTTTTATCCCGTCACCCCAGTCGATCCACATCTTCCGGTCGCCATTCTTGATGATGTTTATGGAAATGGAAGATGTGGCCGTGGAAGTCATGGTGATGCAAGGTTCATAGGGAATAGGAATTACCCGTCCTATGGGATAAGGGCGGCTATTGTCATAGAACGGATATTCAAAATCCGTCCAGGAAGTGAAATTGGCGGCAGATGCAAAACCGGCTGCATTCAAATACTTGACTGTACTTCCCTCTACCGTGACATTACTGCTCAACTGTTCGCCTATGGCATTCACCCCGTTGTTGATGCTGCCTTCCCGTAACCAGTAACAATTCCTGATATCGACCTTGGTATGGTCGGAAATGGTTCCGATAATACTTCCCGTTTTGCTACCCGATGTTCCTGCATAATGATAGCAGTAATTGATATTCAATTGAGGAACGGGTATGTAACCAAACGAACCATTATCGTTGTAAATGTGACCGACAATACCGCCGGCCATATGTGAACCAGTATTTCCTGTCAGCAATCCGCTATTGGTACAAGACTTGATACTGACGGCGAGACCTGTTGGAGTGGAAACACTTGCCCAGCAGGCTATAAGGCCGACAATACCGCCGGCACGACCAAAGCTGCCGTTACCGGTAACCGGACTTTTATTCATACAGGAAGCGATATTTACAGACCCTAATCCATAAACACTGCCGATAATACCGCCTCCCCCATAATCACCAGAAACAACGCCGTTATTGGTACAAGAGATAATATTGGCAGTAACTGAACTGCTTCTTCCTTCAAGGCAGCCAATGATACCTCCAACACCCGACATTATTGGCGCTTTGTTGGTATTGAGCGGAACAGAGTTATAGCAATTCTCAATTGTATAGGAAGCATTGTTCGTAAGTATTATTTTACCGATAAGTGTGCCATAAGTGCCAACAGCTACTGAACCTCCATCAGGATTAGGGATATTGATATTTCCCTCCAGGCATAAGTTCTTGAAATAGGCAGTACCGTTGCTTATTGTAATACTCGAAAATAAACCAGATCCTGCACGTATTTTGTCTAATAGTAATCCTTTAATGGTATGCCCGTCGCCGTCAAAAGATCCGGAAAAACCGCTTATAGGCGTCCAGCTTTCATTACCCAGGTCGATATTGGCAGCAAGCTTGAAATGTTTGCCTTCATAGCTGTTGGAGTTATTGTTCACCATGTTGCGCAGTTCTATCATGTGCTGTGTGGTGCTGATCCGGTAAGGGTCAACCGCCGTACCGGAGCCTCCCCCGTAAGTTTGCGCCATAACAGGGTTTTCCGTCCATTTCAGCAACAAGAAAACGGACAAGGCAATCAAGAGTAGAGGTTTTGTTTTCATGGTCGGATAGGTTTGAATATCGAATGATTTATTTATGATGCCAAAAGTAAACTTCAAAAACTTGATTGACTACCCCCAAAATGGGGTTTTTCAATAACAAAAATGTGTAAATGCTAACTTTCTAAAGAAAAAATAGGAAACGCTTCCGATATTTATATGAAGAAACACCCGGAACATTTCGTTGTAAAATGTCCGGTAACTACACTGTTGCCCGGTATCAGGCAATTCTTGTTGCAATACGCCATTCCCGGCAGGCCTTCCCATTCTCCCCTGTAACACCTGCTCTTTCATAAATACATGCACGTTTTGTCAAAAAAACATTGTGCGAAATGTAATCAATAAATTTATCTTTTGCAAAAAAAATATCGAAAACAGACATTAGTCAACTGCCATTCAAATAATATTTTGTGATGATTTTCTGTGATTTTTAATATCCTTCACAACAAACCATAATCATTTCATAGGCATCATATCCGTTTTTTGTTAAATACCTACCATAAGCACATTACAGAAGTAAGAAGTTGCATTTAAAAATAAACTTTTTAAACAGTGTTGTAAAAGACTAGTAACAGTACTAAAAAAATTTCATATCCAGGCTGCCACCCTTTTATTTTTTTGCATCATCATAGCATCATAAATCAATCATCAAATCACAAATTACATGTATCCAATACGAAAATTAGTAATCCTCGCTGTGGTTTTGCTCTTTACAAAACTTGTTGCAGCTGAGGACAGGAAATTTACCATCAGCGGACATATTACCGACAATGCGTCGGGCGAAGATCTGATTGGCGCCACGGTCTATGTCCGGGAACTTAAAACCGGCACCGCCGCCAATGTGTACGGGTTCTACTCCATCACGCTACCGCAGGGCGCTTATCATCTGGTATACTCCTTTGTAGGTTCCACTTCACGTGAACTACCGGTAACATTGGATAAAGATGTGAAATTAGATATACAATTGGACAACAATGTCAAAGAATTGGAAGAAGTAGTAGTAACCGCCGAACGCAAGGACATGAACGTAACAAAAGCGGAAATGAGTACAACCCGCTTGTCCATGCAAGCCATACAACGCATCCCGGTGTTGATGGGCGAAACCGATGTCATCAAGGCCATACAACTGTTACCCGGCGTACAGTCCACCTCCGAAGGCTCATCGGGGTTCAGCGTACGGGGCGGTGGCTACGACCAAAATCTGATCCTGCTTGACGAAGCTACGGTATATAATGCTTCTCACCTAATGGGATTCTTTTCAGTTTTTAACAATGATGCTATCAAGGATGTTAAACTTTACAAGGGTGACATCCCGGCCAACTACGGCGGAAGGCTGTCTTCGTTGCTGGATATCCGTTCAAAGGACGGCAACAACCAGCATTTTACAGCCACGGGAGGTATCGGGACGATTGCCAGCCGTCTGACACTCGAAGGACCTATCGTTTCAGACAAAGCAACATTTATTGTCTCGGGACGCCGAACATATGCCGATTTATTTTTGAAACTCGCCAACGACGAAGATATACGTAATGCTGTCTTGTATTTCTATGATATGAATGCCAAGCTAAATTACAGGATCAATGCCAATAACCGCGTGTTTGTGGCAGGTTATTTCGGACGTGACAAATACGGTAGTCGTACTGCGGGAATGGGTTACGGTAACCAGACGTTTACAGCACGCTGGAACCATACGTTTTCGCCACGGCTATTTTCCAATTTCACGATAGTGGGCGGATTCTACGATTATCAATTGAAAAGTACCGAAGGACAAACCGGGTTTATCTGGACATCAAAAATGCAGAATTATGGTTTGAATTCTGACTTTTCCTGGTTTCCAAGCCCCAACAATTCCGTCAAATTCGGTTATCACGCCACTTATCATCGTTTTTCGCCTGAAGATATCAGCAGCGCCGAAAGCTCCATCATCAAATCATCGGCTACCCCTAAGGAATATGCCCTGGAACATGCCTTGTATGCATCCAACGAAACGACCATTGGCGAAAGGCTAACCCTGAAATATGGCCTGCGTTATGTGCTGTTCCAAAACATCGGTAACGGCGAAGCAGTGGATTTTTTGAGTGACTACTCGGTAGCTGAGTCGAAAATCTATCGTAAAGGTGAATTCTATCACAATCAACAACGGTTGGAACCGAGGTTGGGAGCTGTATACCGGTTCAACAGCATCCATTCTGTGAAGGGTAGTTACTCGCGTACCTCACAATTCATCCAATTAGCTTCTAATTCGGCTGCCGGTACGCCGATGGATGTCTGGTTCCAGGCATCGCAGAATGTACGCCCGCAGCTTTGCGACCAGTTTGTACTGGGTTATTTCCGTAATTTTGCCAACGATATGTACGAAGCGTCCATTGAATTGTACTATAAGAATATGCAGGACGTAGTCGATTTCAAAGACCATGCGCAATTGCTCCTAAACGACAAACTCGAACAGGAACTACGGTTCGGTAAAGGCGAATCGTACGGGGCGGAGTTTATGGTACGCAAAAACAGCGGCCGCCTCACTGGTTGGGTCAGCTACACATACTCGGCAAGTCGCCGGCAAATCGACGAAATCAACAATGGGAACTGGTACCGTTCACCATTCGACAAACCCAATAATATATCGGTGGTGGCCAACTACGAATTGTCCCACAAATGGATAGTTTCGGCCAACTGGATATATGCCAGTGGCACACCGGTTACTTATTCTACCGGGCGATTCCTTGTCGAAAACAACTATGTCCCCATCTATTCGGGACGAAACGAATACCGTTACCCGGCCTATCATCGTTTAGACTTATCGGCTACATGGAAGCTTTCCAAACCTAAACAACGGTTTCAAAATGAGCTGAACTTCTCACTTTACAATGCCTATGGCCGTAAAAACCCGTGGATGATACAATTCAAGCAGGAAAGCGAGAATCCCGATGTTTCGTATGCCGAAAAGGTTTACCTCTTCACCTTTGTACCATCAGTAACGTGGAATTTCAAATTCTAAGAAATTCCTAATTCAAAAAATCAATCATTCAATTATTCAGTCATTCAATATCACCATGCATAACAATCGCACCATCATTTTTCTTATTCTCACATGCTTCATCGCATCGTGCACCGAACGTATCGACCTTTTCACAGAGGCAGCAGCGCCTCGGTTAGTCATTTACGGGCACATCACCAACGACACCATGCAGCACGCTGTACGTATCAGCCGTTCTTCCGGTTACTTCGCAACTGCCAAACCTGAGGGGGTCAGCCATGCCACTGTAACCATCAGCAGTGAAACCCAGCATCTCACACTTGCCGAAAGCGTTTCGGAAGCTGGTTTGTACCTCACTGATCCGGATATTTTCGGAATCGAAGGGGAAACCTATACATTACAAGTATTGCTCGATTTTGACAACGACGGACAAGCCGAACAATATACCTCAAGTTCATACCTTCCTCACGCTGCCCGGTTCGATTCCATCACCTTACAACCTTCGACGGATTATAAGGATCAGGTGGAAGTCAGGGTTTTTGCCAAACTTTCGTCCGACAAGGATTGTTATTATAGTTTTCAAGCCTTCCGTAATGGTTTGGCTTTGAATGACTCGTTAAAAAGCTTTCAAATCACCGATGGCAAATTGGTGGGCGTAGACGAAATTTACGATGTGGCTTGCTATTTTTTAGACCAAACAAAGGAGAGAACCCAACTTGTACCCGGTGATCAGGTATCCCTGCGGGTCAATATTTTCACCCGGGAATATGGCCTTTTCCTGATGAACGCTCAGGGCGAAGCAGTATGGGGAGCTTTTCCTTTCGCGGAGCCTCCGGCTAATGTGGAAACAAATATTACATGTACCGACGGTAAAGCCCCCACTGCCATTTCAGGCTTCTTTGCAGCATATTCCGGTGGAAAACAGAGTACTGTGTGGAGACGTTAGCAATTGAAAATTGAAAATTAAAAGTTGAAAATGAGCGCAAAAGGCATTAAGTCAATGTCATGTGTCAATGTGAAAACGTCGATTATATATACAAGAGTACTTAGATTAGAATTTTACGATAATTTATATCATAGACAGGATTTACAAGATAAATCGCCTTCGGTGATCAGAAAAAATTCTGTAAATCTTGTAAATCCTGTCTCATTTTCAACTTTCAATTTTCAATTACTTATATAACCCCTATTGTCCGTTCGAAATTATGGGGTATCTTGCAAGCAAAAATTCCAATGTGTTAAAAAAGTAGTCTGTGGAGCAAATATCAAATGATTACATGCGCCGGTGCATTGAGCTGGCTCAAAATGCTGCCGGGTATACGGCCCCCAACCCGATGGTGGGTTGTGTCATCGTATGCGATGGCAGGATTATTGGTGAAGGATATCATCAAAAATACGGGGAATCGCACGCCGAAGTAAATGCCATCCGGTCAGTACGCCACCCCGATCTCCTCTCCCACTCTACGCTCTACGTAAACCTTGAACCATGCTCACATCAGGGCAAAACACCACCTTGCGCCGATCTGATTATTGTCCGTAAAATCCCGCATGTCGTTGTCGGTAGTTCCGATCCCAACCCTTTAGTTTCGGGCAAGGGTATCGCTCGCCTGCAGGCGGCAGGATGCAAGGTTACCCAGCATGTGCTCGAAGAGGAATGCGACCGGTTAAATATCCGTTTCATGACTTTCCATCGAAAACACAGGCCTTATGTGATACTTAAATGGGCACAGACAACTGACGGCTATATCGACATTATCCGCAACAATCACGTTACCGCGCGTCCGACATGGATCACTGGTGCATATGAACAAACATTGGTGCATAAATGGCGATCGGAGGAACAGGCTGTCATGGTAGGCACCAACACCGCATTCCTGGATAATCCGATGCTAAACCTGCGTCACTGGCCGGGAAAACCTCCTCTAAGGATAGTCATCGACAGACAACTAAGATTACCCGACTCTCTTAATCTTTTCGATGGAAGTCAACCGACATTGGTCTTTACAGAAAAACAACACACGGCAACACACCACATCGAATATGCGGTTGTGCCATTCGACCGACAACTACCGCAACATATCCTCGACGAATTATATCGTCGCAACATCTTGTCCATACTGATAGAAGGCGGAACACAACTGCTTCAAACATTTATCGATGCCGGATTATGGGATGAAGCACGTATTTTTACAGGAAAAACCAGATTCGGAAAAGGTATAAAAGCTCCCGTTATGCCGATATCTGTGTCGGAAGAGCACCAGATGGAAAACAGTGTTTTACAGATTGTTTGCAAATAGCTATCATTACAACTGGAGATAGTATTTAGAAATAATCGACCGCAGTTCCAAAATTTTACTTTGTGTCTTAATGCCTTCGTGGCAAACTTATCAGCCACAAAGGCCCAAAGACAATATGAAAATATCTTGTTTTTGACATTGCCCTGATTTTCAATTTATACTTCGTGTGCGGACACGGGGAAAATTGTTATTCCGTGTCCGCACACAAAATAACATATTGACACAAAAAGACTATTTTGTATCGGAAAGATTAAACTTATTCTTTTTTCTTCGTAGTAATAAGGATAACTCCATATCTAGCTTGGTCACCATACAATGAGACCGCTGATGCTGATTTTAATACAGATATTGATTCAACATCGGAAGGAGAAAGATGATCTATTGCATCAAGAATCTTACCATCAACCACATATAGTGGGCCTGTTTTTTCCTTCTTTGCTGTATCTATTGCAGAAATCAAAGCTGAAATATCCACATTCTCCTGGAATTGATTATTCCCTTGTCTCACACGGTAATCAGAAATAGTTTTGTCTTCACCCGTTTTCGATGAGATATTCAAACTATTTTTCAACGACACAATGATAACTCCATTTTGCGCTTCATCGCCGTATATCTCGACAGCAGCTTTATACTTCAGCACACTAATACTTGCAATTCTATTCGGATCAAACATATCTAATGTGGTGATGGGAAGTTTTTTCCCATCAACAATAATCAAAGGTTGTCCAATAGATCTTCCTGCAATATCAAACGCGTGTATGTTAAAACTGGTTGTTTGCTCGATTTTATTGGACAAATTTCCTCCGGAAATAATGGGAGTTCCGGCTTGTTCATGGGTAGACGTATCAGGCGCCATATCAGGTGTAGCATGTATCATTTCATTAACAACATCCGCCACACGCTCCTGCACAGGATATTCTGATCCGAAAACCTGCGTCACCCACATGGCTGCAAATAAAACAGGTATCACTAACAAATATTTCATAAAGAAAATGCGGGGTGATTCTTTTCTGTTCATCATGATGATTCGTTTTTTAAGGTGATTAAATTGAAAATGATTGGCTATAGGATAACGATTGGCGCTTACGCGCAACAAATGATATTGGTAATGTTTGCGATCGAACCCAAGTTGAAGTACTTTTCTATCGGTGTAATATTCAATATTTTGACGAAGATCATTCCGCAACATCCAAGCTAACGGGTTAAACCAGCATAGGCACACGACCATTTCGGACAAGAGTATGTCGACAGAATGCATGTTCCGGCAATGTATCCGCTCGTGAGCCATAACCTCGTCCAACTCTTCCTCTGTATAATGCGAAGGATTCAGAAAAATCCATCTAAAGAAAGAAAATGGTTGCATGTCGGCGTTTATCTCTACGATAATCTGTCTATCAATGCGTTTTACACCTGAATGATGAATCATGTACATTAGACTTACTAATTGGAACAAACGCTTAGCAAGCAAACAAGCAGTCACAGCTAACAGGCAATAAAACAATATGGCCTCTGGATTAACCCTTGGTAAGACGGTTTTCGTAGCCACTACTTCAGAAGTATTTCCCATTACGAGCAATAATTGATATAATTCACTGGCGTTAGGAAGGGTTGTGCTAACAGCAACTTCGCTACCGGACATCCAGCCGGAAACATCAATCAACGGAAAAGAAACGGTTGCAACAACTGTTACCAGTAGGTACCAACGAATGTTACCATTAAAAGTATCCCGTCGCAGGCACAAATAATAAAACCCGTACAATAATGCCAACACAAGGTTGGCTTTCAGCAAATAAATGAAAAAGAACATCATTTTTTTCCTGAATTTTCGATTAACCGGATGATTTCTTTTAATTCTTCTGCCGATACACGTCGTTCTTTTGCAAAGAAACTAACCAGTTCGCTATACGAATCACTGAAATAGTCCCTGACAAATCCCGACATGAATTGCTTCTTGTAATCCGTTTCGCTGACAACAGGCGTATATTCAAAGGTATTGCCATAACGCCGGCTGGTTACGTAACGTTTACGCTCCAGATTCTTAACAGTCGAAGCAAGTGTCGTATACGGAGGACGGGGTTCGGGATAATGTTCCAAAATATCTTTCACAAAACCTTTTCCTATCCGCCATAAAACCAACATGGCTTCTTCTTCCTGTGGGGTTAAAAAGTTCATATATAAATTACTTACGATGATGTCGCAAAATTACGAAATATTCGTAATAAAAAAATATTTTGTTATTTTTTTTGTATTTTTTATTATTTCGCAAGTAAATACATCAAACCAACAGGAAATGTTTTCCTTGAATTAGACCAATCATGCCATCCGTTAAATTCGATGAATTTATATTTGTATCCCTTCTGATTCAATACCCTTATCAATCTTCTTCCCGATTGTAAGCACCAATTTTCCTGCAAACCCCAATCAAGAAATATTTTCAAACCTTTATTTTCTTCAACAAGAAATTTGTTGATCAACCAATCGCCTCTTATTTCATTGCCGTTGTTGTCGTTTAACTCCAAATCTCTCCAAAAACTACCCGATTGCGAAAGAACTTTTCCAAAAATATCCGGATGATAAAAGGCTGTAAACGTAGCTGCCAATCCACCATAACTAATACCTCCTATTAGATTTTCAGCAGGATTCATTGAAGTGTTATACTTTTTGCGAACAAAGGGAACTAATTCCTCAACTATAAATTGCTTAAAATCAAAATTGAGCGGCAATTCGATATTTCTAACACCGGCTGGGTTATCAATCATCACGGCAAGCATTGGTTCAATCTTGCCTTCCTTTATCAAATTATCTAACATATTGGGAACTTCTACCCTATTCAAATAAATGAACGAGTCAAAAAGATAAATGACCGGATATTTTGATTTCCGTTGTTGGCGATAACCTGGAGGCAAATAAATAAAAATATTCCTTGAATTATTCATGATCTTGCTATCAAAAACAATCGTATCAACTTTGCTTCCGGTATTTTCATGTCTCTTTTTATTCCAATCGGGCTCATTTTGCCGTAAATCCAAAACCGAATAACTGAAATTTTGCTTTGTACCGGTAGGAATCCTATTTTCATTATACTTGTCAATATCATAAATACTCTTACCCGTCAAAGTATCCTTTACATTGAATCCATATGAAAAACAAATGTCGTTTGGAACCATATAACACCTGTAAAATAAATCCGTATCCTTTAACCGGTACATCTTCATATCACCAAACCGATATTCATCATAAATGCCAAAAACATCGAATCCAATATCTTTATCTTCTGCACTATCCTGATAGATTAAAGTCATGTACAAGTAATCATCATAAAGTGAATCCTTCTCTATCAAAGGTGAACCTTCGTTTTTAATTTTAATCCACAATTGATTTACTCCATGAGAAAGACTATCGGAATTTAACTTTTGCAATTTTGCAATTGTTGGACTAATCGTTTTATAGGGCGGATGTATCTCCGTGAATCTGATCCGGTCTTGTGAAAATCCGACTTGGCAGATTAACAGAATTATAAATATCATTTTAAATCTAATCATCATATCATTTTTTATAAGGCCGAGCTCCTGCGAACCACATAACCATAGCATGGCCATAGGCTTTTATTGAGCCCGGCTTTTTTTTAAATTTTACAAACTATTTCTATCTGAAATCAGGAAATAAAGCGCACTGATCGTACGCCTTGTTCTTAAATGCCTATTCCGGTAAATAATCTTTCGGATTTACATTCTCACCGTTTTTAAATATTTCGTAATGCAAATGAGGGCCTGTTGCGAACCCGGTATTGCCTGAATAACCGATTATCCGGCCTTTTTCCAATTGATCGCCGACCTGTACCGATATAGTTTTGAGATGGGAATAAAAAGTCGTAAATATCTCGTTATGTTGAATAATCACATAATTCCCTTTTTTTGAATCGAACTTTGCTTCGACAACAACTCCGTCGGCTGTCGATAATACCTCCACTCCCTCGGAAATGGCAAAATCCATCCCATAATGAAATTCCTTTTTCTTGGTTATGGGATTGATGCGCTCTCCATAACCGGAGGCAACACGTTTTACTTTCTTTGAATCAACCGGGTAGATTGAAGGTTGTTGGATCAAATCGGTTTGCGCAGCTTCGTTATCTTGAGCTATTCCACCGGTTTGCGCTAATCCCTTATTGGTTGAAAAGGCAAATAACATGAAACATACGAGCGGCAATATGAATAAATAGATTCCTAAATATTTATTTGATGTTTTATTTTTAGTTATCATGATGATACGTTTTTTAATTGTTTTACAATAAAATTGACTAATAATCCCGCCACAACTGACAACCTGAACGTGCTTCAACATGCAATTAAGATAATTTTCAATTTGATTATTATCTTTAATAACGCTTGTATCAGCAAGATATTCATGTTGGAGTTTTAACGATTTTTTATAAAGAATAACAAAAGGATTAAACCAAAGTAACACGGAAACAATCTCGATCAAGACCAGATCGAACCAATGAAACTGCCTTACATGGGCTATTTCATGCTCAATGATCATTTGATCGGTTTCGTCTTTGGGCAGAAAAATCATATTGAAAAATGAGAAAGGCGAATTCAAATCCATTTTAATGATCTTCTTTCGGCCCATTCGATAGGTTTCTAAATGATTACTCATTCGAATAATCCTGATCATGGAAAATAAAAGCTTAAAGAACAAGACAGTGATGCCGGTAAAATATATTACTGACAAAACCATTGAATAATTGATGGTTGTTACATGATTTGAGAAATTTTGTGGTTGAAAAAATTCATATTCCGGTTCAATCAAAAAGGGATAAATCACATTTGACAATGTATTGTTTGATTGACTTTTAAATATTGAAAAATTGAGAACGGGAATAACAAATGAAAAAAGAAGTCCCAAGATTAAATACAGCCTGTTGAGTAAGAAAAAAGTACAATTGCGAAGTACCAATAAATAAAAGGTATAAAACACAATAATACACATACTTACTTTAAGTATATACCACCAATAAGCTGTCATAAATCTATTTTTTAGTTTTTAGTATTTTAATCTTCTCTTCGATCATTTTTTTAATTTCTTCCAATTCTGCAAGTTTCAATTGGTCATTTGCAAAAAATGATGCAAACTCAGGCGCTGAACCATGAAAATAATTGGTAATAATAGATTTTACATGATTCTGAAAATAATCATTCTTCGAAACCAATGGATAATATTCATTGATTTTTCCATAAGTATTGTAGCCGATAAATCCCTTTTTTACCAAAACTCTGATCACTGTCGAGACAGTAGTATAAGCTGGTTTTGGTATAGGAAATTGGTCTACAATGTCTTTAAGAAAACCTTTGTTTATTCCCCAAAGGAATTGCATTACTTGTTCTTCAGCTTTTGTTAATTCTTTATTTTCCATGGCGCAAATATATAACTATTTTTTTAGTCATACAACTATTTTTATAATTATATTAAAAACAGATAAAAAATAATAGATGTATCTTGGGTATTACCTGAAATTATTATCTTTACGAGGGTAAAGAAAATTGCGAGATGAATTAATGAACTATCCCGCCACAAGCAGTAGAAAATTAAACCCTATGAGATAAAAAATACCAACCTCCAAACAAAAGATAAAATGAATAAAGTAAAAATAATGTGTATGAACTTGTTCCTTGGGGCGGCATTATTTGCAGGTTGCGCTGGCCATGAGGATGTATATGTTGTGGGCTGGGAAGATTATGGCGAAAAGGGAAGAATGTCAAAACTTTGGAAAAACGGCAAAGCCAAAGACCTTACCGACAGAAAAATGCATGATGCGGTAGCTCTTTCCGTTTACGTATCGGGCAACGATGTATACGTAGCGGGATATGATGCAACAAGATTCGTTGGGACAGCCAAATTATGGAAAAATAGAGTAGCACAAAATCTCAACGACATAGATAACTTTGCGGAAGCTAATTCCGTTTTCGTATCGGGTAACGATGTATATGTGGCGGGACGTGAGGGAAACGTAGCCAAACTTTGGAAAAACGGAACGTCAGAGAGTCTTACCGACGGAACTTATAGTGCATCTGCTCAGTCCGTTTATGTATCGGGCGGCGATGTTTATGTAGCGGGACGTGAACAAAACGAACAGGGAAATACGGTTGCCAAACTCTGGAAAAACGGAACGGTACAAGATCTTACCAACGGGATTTATAATGCAAAAGCTTATTCCGTTTGCACATTGGGTAGTGATGTGTATGTAGCTGGATATGAATATAACGCGCAAGGAAAGACTGCTGCCAAGCTTTGGAAAAACGGAATAGCACAGGAGCTTCTTACTGACAGGATGAATAACGCGTCGGCTCTTTCCGTACACATATCGGGCAACGACGTATATGTGGCTGGTCATGAGAGAAACGTTGCCAAACTTTGGAAAAATGGAACGGAAGAAAGTCTTTCCTACGGAACATCCGAAGCAGAAGCCTGGTCTGTTTATGCATCAGGTAACAATATATATGTAGCGGGATGTGAAAGAAACGAACGAGGAATTTATGTCGCCAAACTCTGGAAAAACGGCAAGGCCAAAAGCTTTACCAAAGGGATCAGGGATGCAAAAGCTTTTTCTGTTTTTGTAAAAAAACGTTAGCTCGATGTGATAAATAAATAAACTGCTTATCCACAATAAGCAAGTTAAAATATTGTATTTTTGCATATGGCAAATACAGAACTGTACCCTAAAGATTTTCAAGAATTCTTATCGTGTTTCCCTGATGAAAGATCATGTTGGGATTACCTTATTTCCGT
>JAVBNI010000034.1:0-27353 GCA_031551645.1 Bacteroidales bacterium
GTTCGGTAAAGATTCTTCCATTGTGCTAATGAAAACACTCACTTCACCTTGCATCGTAGCCGATAATTCAACAGGTGTAAACGGGTCGATACGCATAGCCAACAGTTTGAAAACATCATCACGATGCTTTTTGATATCGGCACTACGAACGTTCGGATTGGTTTTCTTTTCGTCTGTCAGATTCAGAAATGCCTTTATTTTCAGACACAGAAGAGACAACGGGTCGGCAATGCGAATACCGTCTTCAATGATGCTGCTATCAATGGTGTGACGATAATATTCTTCATCTAACAAAATTGCCGAAAGGCTTGGAATTTGTTCTCCGACAGGAATGGGTGTCAAATGAAAGCCTGTTGGTTCACCCAACACATCAGGATATTTGGATAGCAGTTCGATTTGTACAGGAAAGCCATTCTTGGGGTCGCTAAACCGGAACAATTCAGTCACAGGTTCTTTATCTTCCCGCTTTCGTTGACGATTTTCATATTCGCCTTCAATAATAAAGTCCCAAAAACGCTGACCAAATTCGGGTGTCATTTTTTCAATGACCAATATCATATCAATATCGTCGGTTGCCCGCGGACGCATATCTGTGTCCCGCAAAGCAATATCACAAGCTGTTCCACCGATGATAACGTAGTTGTCTTCAAATCCGGCGAAGTGTTCTTTGAATTTTTCTAATCCTTTTACCATTTCATTTCTTCTATCATTATTTCCAATTCTTTTTCAATCCGTGAATCCGGTTCATCCTTCATCGACAGATACAACGAAAGTTTATCTACTATACCACCATTTGGTTGATAGGGTATCGTTACCGGATATTTCCATATTTCGATTTTGTGCAAACCTTCTATCTCGTTGTATTGGCCATCTGCCGGATTAAATTGCTTGTCCCATATTGCCATTGTTCCGTTCTGTTCAGGATTTAAGTGGGAATAGTGAGACAAAGCATTTATCCCGCTTATGCTGAAATTGCCTTCGGGCATAACGTCACAATAAAAAACTTTCTTGACGGGTGACGACAAATAACTTTGGGCTTTTGTCCACAATTCACGCTTGGAATCTTTAAAGCGAATAAATTTAATTCCAGTATCATCTTGAATTTCCGTATTGCACAATTGGCAGTTTTCAAGGCTTGTGACAGCACGTGCCAATGTCACATAATTGTAAGGAACAATTTCTTCCAAGTTCTTAATCGTAAATTCGTTTTCGTTTTTCTCATCCAATAGATAATATAGCAGCACATATTGCGCGGCAGGGGTTAATCTCGTTGGATTCTTATCCCGTTTTTTAGCCTGAACATTCACAATTAAGGATGGCAGAAAAGCGTATTTATCCGAAATGATAAAATATACCTCTTGATTTATGAGGCGTTCCCGTTCATAATAGGTCAACGAATCCAATAGGACAACAACAGGCATATTCATAACCGTTTCTACTTGTCTGGTAATCTTCTTATAGTTACCCGGGGTTATGGATTCCTGTGCGTTTTTGGCTTGGATAACACACAAAATCTGATTATTGAAGTCTATCGTATAAAATGAAAACCTCAATAGCATATCAGCATTAAGGCCACGTAGTTTATCCCGTTTTATCGGAATCAACTCTTTTTGAGCGCCTAATATGGAGATTATATTATTCATAATCAGTCGTTATCACTTATTTTTTGCACTATTATCACATGTGGTGATAATGATGCAAAAATAGTGATAATAGTTGAATCTGCAAATTTATGACGTAACTAAAACAAAAAAACAGGTGTCAACTTGTCCTCAATTCGCAAAGTTCCATGATATCTAGGCAGCTTATTATAAAAGATACGACTCAAGTTATTCATTCAATTTTCCATTTATCGTCACTGGCTATTTTAAGCATGTGAAATCTATCTATCCAGAGGAATTATATCTTACCAGAGGCAGAAATTGGATCGACGGAAAACAAGAGATGCATAGCATTAATAATGGGAACAAAGTTGATTTTTCGGCTGGAAAATCATGGAAATGTATAGATGTGACAATTGATGACAGGTATTATAATTTATCATTACTTCTTGAGGATATAAATGGCGAGCAACTTGTATATTCAATTGATAATTTATTAAAAAGTGATTATTTTATAATTAGCAAACGGGATGCTGATAAATATTTAAAGCAATATGGAAAAGAAAATTTTGACAGGATATTGAGTGGAAAGGTGAAGATCGGCATGACTAAAGACATGTGTACATTATCTTGGGGAGAGCCTAAAAAAATAAATGAAACAATAACATCTGGCAAAAAATCAGAACAATGGGTATATGAAAATAATTATCTGTATTTCGACAATGGCATATTATCTGCAATACAGTAGAAATAATACCCAACTCACTCTACTTTGACCGCGACTGTCGTAATATCAAATTTAATCTATTGTCGATACGCTCATTATTGCGACTTAAGCCATGTTGTTCTATATAGAGTCACAGTCGGCATTCTTTTTGCAACACGC
Organism: Bacteroidales bacterium; assembly: GCA_031551645.1. Classification (GTDB taxonomy): domain Bacteria; phylum Bacteroidota; class Bacteroidia; order Bacteroidales; family UBA4181; genus JAIRLS01. The sequence continues at coordinate 2,488 of JAVBNI010000034.1, forward strand.
AACAAATCCTTAACATATTCGTTTTCTATTATAGAAACATGTATGTTATTATTATTTAGACCGTTTACAAATTAACGCGTGTTGATATTTGATTGCATAATGTTAATAATTATAGCGTAAATTTGTTGCGTAATTCAAAACACACATTGCATTCCAATATGTTTGTGCAGCAAAGCCAAGCTTTTTGCAGGCATTTGATATGTCGCAATGCATCTTGAGCTTCTTGATTCTTTCTTTTTTTTCGTTGATGGTTAAATTTTCCATTTTATTATATTGTTGTTTAAAAACTACCAATTTTGATTATTTTTTGGTTTTATGATTCGTTGTTACTTTGCAACCGATTTATAATTTATCTATATTTGAATTGTGAATCTTTGGCAAAGATATATCACATTTGATTGATTTCAATCAAAAACTGTGTTAAAAATTGTTAATTGTATTGAAAATTATCACATTTAATTGATTTGATGACTCTTAGCGAAGCATTAATAAAAAAAGGATTAAAGAAAAATGTTGTTGCCAAGGCTCTAAACATAAATCCCAATAATATAAAGAGGTATGAGGATTTAGAAAAAAGGAGTGTTGAGGAGCTAAGAATTATTGCAAGTGCAATTGGAGAAAATCTCTCATTTTTGATAGGCGAAAAACTATCCATTGACACTTCGTCGGAGAGTGAATTGAAGCAGCTATTGTTGCAGCAAAATGAGCTTATCAAGGAAAAGGATCGCCAGATAGACCGTTTGTTAACCTTATTAGAAAAGAAATAGACCATGGATGAATTTATTGAAGTGACAAGGAAAAATGGACACAAATCATTGTTGAATATTCAGCATATAGGCGATGTGTCCGCAATGGACGATCATGTTGAGATTACTATGACATATGCCGGTGATGGTGCTCTCATGTGCTTTCAGGTTATTGATGGTTACGATGATATTCGTAAGTCAATTCTTAATCAACATAATTCTTAACCTTTCTGTCTTTACGATCCCATGCGGTAATAACTTTCACAATCGAGGTGAAAAGGGGAATGCCAAATAAATACCACGTTATTTTTTGAGGTTCGTTGTTGCCAGAATGTTCTACGGTGTTATAAATCTTTACTTTTTTAAGTATCATGACTTTAAATTTTAATTATACTTTCAAACGGAAATCAATCGGTTTGAAATAATAGTGCAAATATAGATAGAATATTCTAAGATTAATCTATTTTAATGTTAAAAATTGTTAATTATCTAAAATAAATTTAGAATATGCCTAAGAGTCTTAAAGAAAGATTATTAGAATTTGTTGCCTATGAGGGATTGAGTAAAAGTGAATTTGAGCGACTTTGTGGCCTTTCAAATGGATTTGTAGACAAGAGTAGTTCTAAAACCAGAAGATCATCATTGGATAGAATATCTAATAAGTTTCCCAATCTAAATATTGATTGGGTAATAACTGGGATAGGAGATATGATAAAAAGTGAAGCAACATACAAAAATATATCCGGTAATATTATATCCGGTGATAGTATGAATATTCGCAATGTAAATATGGTCAAAGGTGATAATAATGCTATTGAAAGCAATGTTAAGCCTGGATCTGTATTTGTGCGTGAAGATCTTGTGGATGTGCCCTTTGTAAGCCGACAGGCAACAGCCTCATTTATTGAATCGTGTTGTGATTATAATTATGAAACATTGGAAACTATAGCTGTTCCAGGAATAACAAAAGAAGATCTAAGGCGCTATAAATATATAGTATTCGAAATACTCGGAAATAGCATGTTTCCGACAATAAAGGACTCAACAAAAATATTGGCAAAATATGTTGACCCGGGAAATTGGGAATATATCACAGGCGTTTATGTAGTATGCTACAGAGATTTTCTTGTTGCCAAACGCATTATGAAAAATGACTTGATATTAACTGGCACATTGACATTACATAGCGATAACCCACAAAGTGGAGAAACAACGATTAGAAAAGACGATATTCGAGGAATGTGGGAGGCGATTAGTACTTTATATCAAAAGATCGAGTAAATATTGAACATTTATACTTCTGTTGTGTTAATGGGAAAATACTTAAGTCAAACACTATGGAAGGACCTAATATTGTTATTCATGCTGTTATTGGAAATAACAACAGCTTAGAAAACGTTAATAGTCATAGTGGTAATAATTATGATATTAATCAACTAATTTCAGAAAATGAAGACTTAAAAGCCTATGCTGCTTGGGCCTGTAATCAGATTAAAATTAAGGATACGCTTTTAAGAGCATTTATTTCAAAAAAATGAAACATATTGAGAAAAATAAAATAGAAGGAGCCGAACATACTGAACAAGTTAATGAAGATGCTATAAAGGCCCTAAAAGATAAAACACCTAATATAGTTCAGCATGGGGAAGGGAGTCAAGTTATACATATAACTCATGAAGGAGAAGGGGACATCCATCATAATTCCAGTGAAGTGAAAAAATTACGTGCAGAAATAAAATTATATAAAAAGTTACTGGAAGAAGCCGAAAATTGTGTCGAAGAAAATAATAAAAAATTTGTTGCCTTATTAAACGCCAAAGATGATGAAATACAGGTATTAAAAGACACACTATTGTTACTAAGGCCCGGCTCACAATAAAAATATAATAAACTACCAAAATCCGACACAATTGATTACTTTCCGATTGGCCTCATCAATAATCGACCAATCCTTTTTGATGTACCGGCTGGTCACACGATAATTCATACTAACATGGTTTAAGCAACGGGCTATACGATCTTCTGTTATATTGCAGTCATGCGATGCTATTGTGGCCCACGAGTGCCTTGCGGAATAAAAGGTAAGGTTTTCGATGCCAAGTTCTTTTCTGATTTTTATAAAGCCTTCGGATAATGCTTTATTCAATATCAGTACTGACTTATACCGCTTATATAAATTCAATATTCTTTCTCCAGTAGGATCGGCGTATTTTTCGAGTAGCGGAATGGCCTCCGGTTCTATACGAATTGATATTTCAGCGTTATCTGCTCGCTTATCCTTTGTTTTACTGCGCCGGTATATAATCCGTCCGGCCTTTTTAACGGATATTGAATACAGGTCAACTGCATTTATTCCCACCAGGTAGAATGACAGAAAAAACATGTCCTTTGCAAGCTCTTCCTCACTGCCTTTTGGCTGGTATCCATACAGCTGTTTTACAATATCAAATCCTGCAGCTTTCTCTTTTGACTCTGGTATGGTTGGCACTTTATACCTTGAAAACGGATAATTCTTTACAACAACAATCCCCTTGTCATCGTCGTTTAGCTGTAGCCTTGCCTCGTTAAATATCTTACGATAGCATGACATGTAAAGAGCGATACCGCGTTGCCCGGTACCGTTATCCGACAAATGTTTTTCAAATTTCTCAAGAAACGAAGGCGTGATGTTTTCGAATGTGACCGAATCACCAGCATATTCCTTCAATCGACGTAGTGCCGGAGCATAATTTTTATACGACCCCTTTCCGGCGGCCTTTAAAGCATCAACATATTCACCCATAAAGGAGATAAAGTCCTCACTTTTCCTGCCGGCTTTGTTGATGGTTTTTTTCTTGAGATATTTGGCCAACTCACTTGCTGAATACGATTCCACATATTCGCTCAATTCATTGAGTATTTTGCGCAATTTGCCAACATAAAAAGAAACCTTCGACTGAATATCATTCGATGTAATTTCATAATTACGGTTCAAGTCGCTTTTGGTGACGAAAAAAGGCGAAGCTATATAGGCCATTTTACGGTTATGGGTAACACGAACCTTTACATTAAATGTTCCATCTTCTTTTTTGTGATGCTTTAAAACTACCGCTTTTATTGTCGCCATACCATGAACTTTTCTTCGTAATACAATTGTAATACAAAGATGATATTTTTACTTAAATTTACGATACGTAGATATAAATTAAAATAAAAAAAGGAATCCAGATGTGCCTGATTCCTTAGTGTTTTTGATCTTTTCAGCGGAGAGAGAGGGATTCGAACCCCCGGTACCTTACAGTACAACAGTTTTCAAGACTGCCGGTTTAAACCGCTCACCCATCTCTCCTTTTTGCGGGTGCAAAGGTAAAAGATATTTTCATATAAAAAAAGGTAAAATAAAAAGGTTTGTCTTTTTCGGATACCAATTATAAATCCGGACGAAATCACCAACAAACAAGTATTTTGCTACTTTTGTACCTGTAAAACTGAAATGATCATGAAGAAAAATATAGCCCTGCTTTTAGGGGGAGACTCTGCCGAAGCAGTGATATCTGTGCAAAGTGCCGGTCAAATGCTTCGTTTGCTTGACGATACCCTGTTTGATGTCTATCCCATCACCATATCAGGGACATCTTGGAACTATACTAAAGATGGCTTGCAAGTTGCTGTGGACAAAAATGATTTTTCAATAAACATCGATGGCCGTCATATCCTTTTCGATTGCGCAATACCCATGATTCATGGTACGCCGGGCGAGGACGGACGCTTGCAGGCATACTTCGAATTGATGCGTATACCTTACACCACTTGCGATGTCCTGACATCAGCGCTTACGTTTAATAAACATGCCTGCAAAACCTATTTGAATGCATTGGGAATACTGTTTCCCAAAGGCAAGTTGATTCGCCGTGGGGAAAAAGTCAATGCAACAGATATTTGTGCAGTATTGGGATTACCTTGTTTTATCAAACCCAATAATGGAGGTTCAAGTTTTGGCATCACTAAAATCAAAGAGGTCGAAGAGTTGTTACCTGCATTGGCAACCGCGTTTGCCGAGGATGCTGAAGAAGTATTGGTCGAAGAGTTCATCCAAGGTACCGAGGTTACTTGCGGATTAGTCAAGCTTAATGAGGAACTTGTGATTTTCCCAATTACCGAGATCGTTAGTAAAAAAGAGTTTTTCGACGTAGAAGCCAAATACCAGGAAGGTATGTCTGATGAAATCACTCCGGCACGTATATCAGACTCATTGCATGAGGATTGCCGCACCTTGTCAAATGCCATATACCGGCATCTTAATTGCCGCGGTATCGTGCGTATCGACTATATTCTTCGTGAGGGAAAACTCTACTTTCTCGAAGTCAACACCATACCTGGAATGAGTGCTGCCAGCATTGTTCCCAAACAGGTGGAGGTAATGGAAAATATGAATATTAAAGATTTGTATACCAGCGTTATAAATGAGTCTATCGCAAGGGTGGGAGAGGAGCCGTTGTAATCACTTCCATGTGGTTTCGATACCATAAAATAGAAATCCAAAATCCTGACTATTCCCGGTAATGACAACACGGAGCGAGTTTTTCATATACTTCATCCGGCGCTTTAAAATTTTCGGTATCGTAACCCACTGCTGTTATTGCTTTTTCTATGGCTTCTTGGTTTGTTTGTTGTTTATCAAACACTAAATGTACGCTCTGTTTTTTGCTGTCCCATTCGGCAGATTGTACGCCTTTTACCGATAGTGCCGCCGTTTCTATATTCTTTTTACACATGCTGCACAATCCGCGTACACCAAGATCGAGTACTTGTATATCACCACCTTTAGTCATTTCTGTACGACCGGTCATTCCGGAGGGCTGATTCATCATACTGGGTTTTCCAGCCAATTGAGCGGCTGCATCTATCTCAAACGTACCATTGATGACCACTTCTTCACCCTCTTTCAGTCCTTTTTCAATTACTGTTGCATCGCCCAGCGAAACATCCAACGTCACTTCACGCATCCTGAACACCGGCTTTTCGGTTTCCGGATCTTTTACATATACAATGGAACGATTTCCGGTCCACAGGATAGCCGAATTGGGGATGGCCGGCAATCCGCTTTTATTCACAATATGACTCTCTATCAATCCCGTTACATACATTCCGGGTTTAAAAGCATGGTCATTATTGCGGTATTCCACACGAACTTTAATGGTACGCGTTTGCGGATCGAGTACAGGTTCAATAAATGCAATCCGTCCCTTATACTCCTTACCGGGAAATGATTTGGCTGTGAAGGTCACTTGATCACCCTTGTGTAACCATGGCAGGTCATTTTCGTAGGCATCAAAAAGTATCCAGACATTATCCAGCGCCGATATATCATAAAGCGGCGTTCCCTGTGCCACATAATCGCCTTCGTTCACCCGTTTGGCAATGATAACACCCGACATATCCGAATACAAATTGAACTCCGTTTGTACTTTACCTGATTGTTCAATAGCTGTTATCTGTTCGTCGCTCAATTTCCAGGCTTTGAGTTTGCGCCGGGCGGCTTCTGCCAGCGCCTTTCCCTGTTCTCCCATGCGTCGGGCCTGCAACAGATCATTCTGGGTAGTGACTAATTCGGGGGAATAGATGGTGGCAATAGCCTGTCCTTTCCGTACTGTTTCGCCGGTAGCATTGACCAACAGGCGGTCGATACGCCCCGGGATATGAGCCGCCAGCGTTTGTCCGACACGTTCATCAGCCTGTACTTTTCCATATAGTTGTAGCGTCTTGGTCAGGTTTTGAGTCGATACCATTGTAGTTTGTACATCAGCCAGCCGCATCGCGTCTTCGGTCATTTCCAATGCATCAGGATCTGCCGCACCGTCATGGGTCGATACCTTGATCAAGTCCATCCCGCAAAGCGGACACTTACCCGGTTTATCCATCCGTATCTGTGGGTGCATCGAGCATGTCCATACAGAAGCCGTTTCATTGGTTTCACTATTATCTGTTACATTATGATGATGTTCTTTGGGAGCATGAAAAAATAACCATCCGGCAAAAAATCCGACAACCAGTAATAAAACCGCTTTCAGGTACCTATAGGAAAAAATATGCTTGATATTCATCGCGACCAATTCAAAAAGTAAATATACACTTTTTTGTAAAACAACCAGAACGTCAATTTAACAAAATGAAACTAAAAAAGGCAACCATGTGGTTGCCTTCTTATAATTATTCTTCAGAAAATTATGGTTTTAATCCATTTTTAATAAAAAGAGCGTTTAATGTCTCCAAAGGATAAAAATCACCGGTTATTTTTTCCATGAATTTTCCCTGTGTTTCCCATGTAAGGGACGACGTATTGTCTGTAACATGGAAAATTACATCGTTATAATCATTATCGGCGCTGTTCTCAGTTTGTCTGTTGTTGATGTTTTTGAGAGGCATCAGATCTTCAAAAGCAATAATCAGGCTGCTGCATTTTGATCCGACAAGAATGGCGGTCGGAGTATCATTGGGATTATTCCGGATGGAAGTACATTTAAAGATATAATACGGGTTTCTATTATTATCTACGTTAGTCGGATAATTATAGACACCTGTACTCCAGGTATCTTTTGGAACACCATTATCTAAACCACCGTGCGACAGGATAAAGAAACCTATCTTATCCGTTGCGGAAAATGTTACATTATTATTTCCACCTAAACGGTAAAGATCTTGCCCGTCAATAGTTACCTTATATATCGCTCCATTATTTGAAGTATTTACATTTTTATTGACATAAGCAATTATATATTTCGGGTCGATATTACGAGTGTTCTTTATGAGTATTTTCTCTAACGCTTGATCAATGGTATTTGTTGCTGCGTCATACGGAAACCAGCCGAAAATACAGGGATTACCGGCATCGCGGTAGGCAACTTTTGCATATAAAGGGATAGATTCCATCCCTAATCCTTCAAAATCCAGATATTGTTTGTACGGTTGTTCCCAAACCCCTTTATAAGTGGCAAGTTTTACGTCATACAGTTCATCTTTTTCGTCCAATGGCTTACCCGATTGGTATTTATAACTGATATTATTGATCAGCGATACCATATCAATAATCCCTTCTTCGCAAAGGATTTTGTCAAAACAAGCATTATCGCCAAATAATATTTCTACGTCAAGTCCGGTAGGATTCGGCACTGTATTGAGAGGATAAGGCATGATGTTTTTATTGGTTCTGCTATCCTTTTCACAACCAACCACAATCACCAGGTCGTTGTAATCTTCATCGGAAGTTTTGCTGTACATCGAGTTCAAGTCTTCGAAAGAAACTACCAAATCACCACATTCGCTACGTCCCACAATGTGCGAAAGTTTTTCACCCCCGTCATAGTTGTCGATCGTTTTATTGAGTTTTCTATCGGTTGCAATGAATATAGCCCGACCTTTGTCGTCATATTTCGGTATAACTTTGTCACCTACAACATTTGATGATACAGAATTAGGTACCAGATAAAAACCTATTACCGTACCTTTTGGGAAGAATCCAAGTTTATATGTTTGGCTAAATTCGGTACCCTCTTCCGGTACTTTGAAAATCACTTGCTTGAAATACGAATTCCCGCTTTCGTCTGTATCAAATATCCGGCTCAACAGATCCGCATCAGTCAGGTTATCTCCATTCTGGTAAGTATAGTATCCCAAAATGCTCTTGAAACTGGCATCGCCACCGACACAAGTGACAAAAACATCAGAACCTTCTTCGGCAGTAACAATAAATCCGGAAGGTACTTCTTTCGAGGCAATTTCTTGTCCCAATGTAGTGTTCCACAGATTGCGTCCTTCATGTAAGAAATTCAGGACGCCATTTTTTCCAAGCCAATTACTGGCTTCTCCCCATATTGCTTCTCCATAAGCAACTTTGTCGGCCGCCTTCGTATAAGCGCCTGTTGTCTCATCATTGGGCACATCAACCTTATCCTTGTTACAGGATGCCCACATAAATACTCCTACAGTTAAGCAGGATACAATTTTTAAAAATGAACTCATCGTTTTCATAGAAATTAAGGATTAAACAAAATTGAAATTATTATATTGCTTTTGGTATAACAAAATAAAATATTTTATTGTAAATCAATGTTATCCGGCTACAGTTTTGAATTGTTTTGTAATACCCTACTTTAATAAAAAGTGTCATATTTAAGATAATAGGGTAATATTTTAATTCATTCATATTAAATATTAGCCGGACAACAATGATTATAAGTATATGATCAGAATGATGCAACAAATGTATTTAAGTATTTCTGTACATTTAAATTATTTTGACGAATGGCAGGTTTCCTTTGACTAATGAAATGTCTATACTATAAGTAGATAAGACTATTTGTAATTTATGTTACACTATCTGTAGCAATAATTGTCTGTATGACCAATAAAAATGAAACATACAGCGTGTGTAATTTTAACAGGGTAACTCTGTCCGGAGGTATAAGTTTTTTTTGAAAAATGAGTAATGATTCAAATATGTGAAATCATTATTTTATTTTTGGAATAGCTTCCACACCTTGTGAAATATTGTTTTCAGTTTTTAAGGTGCTTTCACCATATGTGAAACTGCCTATTTACTTTTTTTACAGATTATACAACCGGTGAAAGGTGCTGTTTTTATTTTTTAATGCATTCACCATTTGTGGAAAATTATTTTTTATATTTACATGCTTTTTTCATTTATTATTTTGAAAATATGTATCACATTTATCACAAGTTTATGTTGCAAACATCTGAACAATAATAAATCTATTCTTTTAATCTTTAAATGTTACTGGTATGAAAACAAAAATTGTACGTCCACACTACGCAAATCTGCGCAACAATGAGTATCCGCTGGCAGTGGAACGAACCATCGGTATTGCTGAAAAGTACGACATGCAGGGAATGAATCTTGGCAGAAGTTCTGGTATACTCACTGGATTCAGACCCAGGTTACTGACTATGAAAGTGTATGTTCGCAAGAATAAGAAAATTGAAGCAGCCGGTTTGCTTGATAGTGAGCGCGACACGCTGGTGAAAGCGTTCCGCGGGGTAGTGAAAGCCTTGGTCGATGTGGAATTACCACAGATCAAACCACATTGTGCACTGCTCAATGAACTGCTCGACAGTCACAAGACCCAGACAATAGCTGGCGCCGGTCTCAGCACCGAAACCGAACGGTTGAATAATCTCGAGAAGGATATTATTGCCGGGAGGGAGATACAAACTGCTATCACAGCGCTCGGCTTGCAGGCTGTCGTGACGCGGATGTTTGATGCCAACAGGGAATATGAGACGCTTTTCCGTGAAATCATTGCCGACAAGAGCGTGGCGGAACATATTGATATACCTGCTCTGCGCAGGGAGTGTAACAAGGCTCTGGGTCAGTTTTTTGATGCAATACAATATTGCGCTTTCGAACACGAGGATATTGATTATACCGGCCTGGTAAACGAAATCAACCAGTTAAACAATTATTACAGGACACAACTCAAAGCCCGCGCCACCCGTCGCAAAAATGGCAAGGATACGGACAATGAAGAACCGATTGTCCCGCCGGCAGAATAATAACAATTGAAAATTAGCGCATAAGTACTTACCAATTGCACCAGTTTTCAACTGAATTTTCGAAAATGAAAATAAAAAAGGCAGCCAGATGACTACCTTTTTAAGAAAAACAAAAATATTTTATCTGGTACAGACCCTTACAATATCCAAATATATTGTAAAGGATAATAATGCGAATCAAGGATTGGATGTATCTTATTGATCAGCTTGAAAAGCTGTATTTTCGTAACCTCGGGTAAGCTAAGCGCAACCCGAGGGGAAAAAATATACATCTTACCTGCCTGCAAGGCAGAACTATATCAAAACCAAAATACTGCCTTACTGGCAGATGTCCTGCTATATTGCTTTTCCGAAGGTCAACGACCTCCGGTTATAAAAATATAGCTTTTCAAGCTATCTCTTTGCTTTAACTCTTGATCCACATTAATAATCAACCGTTACATTTAAACCAACACAATAAAAAAAGAGGCGTTGACCTCTTTTTTATTGTTTTTACGCATTTCAATATCTCAGCGTATCCTGTACATTTCTACATTCATGTATTCGCTTCCACCGTTGTTGTCCATCTCTGCCAATGCGATATAGACTTTCCAGGAGCCGTCGTAGATGGCAACTTTCATGTCGTATACTTTTCCAGGAGATTGTTTGAATGTGAAGATTTCATTTATGCCATTGCTGGGAGCTACGAGAATTTGGGCTTCGAAGTCTTCATCCGATAAATATCTTTCGTTGTACTTCCATACTTCATAACCGGCGATTTGTATACCGTTGATTCCCGTTCTACCGTTGTTCCAGCTTATCAGCGTAAGTTTTTCCGTATGCATCGGGCAACTCTCTCCTACTGCTTCCAATTCAAAAGTTTCCGATTCGGAATTGTACGGTTCGATGTTTAGTACTTGCCTTACATTCAGATTGTCGCTTACCACAAAAACGAGGTCGTTGTAATCTTCGTCACTGCTCTTGCTTACCAATGAGTTCAAGTCTTCAAAAGCGATGGTCAGGTCGTCGCAGGCGGTTTTTCCCATGATGTGCGAAATTTTTCCATCTAAGGGAGAGTCAACCGTTGTATTTAAACTTTTATCGGTACAGATAAACTGAACTTTACCGTCTTTAGTCCATATGACAGGTGATTCGCCCTTCCCACGGTTAGGCAACAGGTAAAATCCGATAATCGTTCCTGCGGCAAATTTTGCGCCGTCATTGCTTAATTCAACCGTATTGCCAAAATACATACCCTTAGTGCTGCTAAAGACTACCTGATTCATGTTGAGTTCATTATTCGAATCAGTGGTGAAAATCTGACTCAGGATAAAAGCGCGGTCAGTGTCATAATCACCTGAAAGTTGGTTTTCGTTGTAGAAATAGTACCCCAGGACATTGTTGTATGCGGCTACTTGGCTTACAAAAGTCAGGTACACATACGAATCGCGGATTACTTTGATCCCCGAAGGAACATTGTCGGGAAAAAATTCAGGATGACGGTTCGGCAGGTTTTTCCCTTCTTGCAGAAAGGAAAGCGCAATATCGCTCCAGTCTGTTGAAGAACCCCAATCACGATAGTCGTCAACAAACTGTGCAAACTTGAGACCTACGCCTTGCTCGGGCTGAGAAGTGTCTCCAGGACCATTGTCTTTTTGACAGCCCACCATAAAAATTGCTGCTAAAACAGCAATCACACTTGTTTTTAGAAATTTCATATTCATAAACTCAAAAATTAAAATTAGACTTGGAGGCAAAGGTATTTCTGTTTTTATCTACAAAAAAATGTTTTTGACCAATGATATGTTTTATTTGACGAATGAAACTGATTGTAAAACAGAAATTTGATATGAAATTGAATTTAATACACTAGTTGTTGTGTTAAACACTTCATTGATGTTTAATAACAGACTGTTATGCATTATCTCTTTCTGATATGTACACCAGCAGGTGATATCAATCAAACATCAACTTTTCGATCCATGCTTTCCCGGTATACTGGTCGGCAATGACTTTAGCCAACCGGATACGATAGTCCAATAATTGCTGTTCGGCACGTAATATGCTAATAACATTTCCCTTACCAGATGAATATTGTATAAGCAACAGATTTATGTTTTGTTCCAGAAGCGTTCGTTGGGTTTCATACAAACGCGCACGGCGCATAGCTTCTTTGTAAAACTGCACAGCTTCTTTCATTTCCACTAAAAGTATATTGGTCGTGTTGGCTGCATTGGCTTGGATAGACTGCTGCTGCAAGTCGATTTCGCGTTGTTGCGCCTTATATTTACCGCGATATACAGGAAGACTGAGCGATATCATCGGCATCACCATATCCCTGCCATTCATGTCGGGCATAGCCATGGAAGAAGCGCCCATCGGCATGTATTCAATTCCCAGACCGATCATGGGCATACCCATATGGCGTGTCATGCTCAACGCAGCTTCATTACGTGAAGTCTCTGAAGCATATATTTGCAACATCGGGTGGTTTTGCCGGATACTGTCGGCAATAGCTTGTTCATTTATCATGAATATGGGTGGAAACAAGCTGTCGGGTAATGTTACGGGAGTTGCCGGCGGCCGGTTAAGCAGGCTGTTGAAGCTTACTAATAGTGTTTCCATGCGGTCGGTTAATGATAACAGTATGTTTTCCCATTCGGCTGTTTCGATGCGGATTTGCAAAATATCTGACATGGTATTACCCTCTCCGGGCATGCTGTTCATATTTCCGCCGGAGGGCATTCCCGGCATGTTGGTCGCACTTGGTGTATTACTTGAAATTACCGCACCCATATTCATGTTATTCATTGAGTTGGTCGATGGAGTGGGAGAGGAGGGAAGACTACGATTGGACATCCCTTCCGTAGTCAATGCCTGTGCTGATGTTCCCGCTTCGTAATGATAAATGGCTGCTTCTTCTATCCGTTTCAATACCCCTATGCTCATTCGGGTATTATTGATTTCCTGTTGCAGGGCATACAAAGCGAAATATTCCTTTTGCACGTTGAATAGCACTTCCCGTCGCAGGTTGCGGTATGCATCCGATTCCATCTGAGCCATGTATCGCGCTTCATCTTTTGTAGCAGCTAAAGTTCCGAACCATGGGAACATCTGCATCAGCTTAATGTTGGCATATTGCTTACCCATCAGGGTTTCCATCGGCTTTACAAATACGCCTGCCTCCATTTGCGGATCGGGAAGAACACCTGCCTGGTGTGTTTTTTCGAATACGGATAAATAGCTGTGATACTGTGCCTGTAATTGCAGATTATTCGTTTCAGCCACCGCCAAGTATCTTTGCAGGGAATCCGGTTGCGCATGAGCATGAAAGCTGCAATATAAAAATACAATTATGGCTATTTTACATTTCATAAATACATTTCGGCGATTTATCTTGTTAATCATGTAAATTCTGTCCAATTCATATTATATTACGTGAGCATATAAATCCTAATGGTGCTAATCTTTATCCAAGTCAAAGTTATCATTTAAAATGAAACAATCATATAGTTAAGTAATGATCAATGATAAATGGTTAATGATAAATGACGCAAAGCACAATAAATCAAGCTTAAACAAATGTCAAAAACATCGATTATATCTTGTATGGTACTTACTTATGATAAATTTTACATGGATAGGAAACTAATTACAATCAATGCCGGTAAAAAAATCATTTCAAAAGAAACAGATAAAAAATTATCGGCACCTGCTTAAACGTTTAAGCAAATGCCGATACCCCTCCTTTATTAAAATTTTATACGGCCGTATTTTTATATGCTACTGTTTTTCAAAAGGTTGACCGTATGTGTGTTTGTGGATTCTGTGGCGGACTACTTATCCGCAATTGAATTTTTCTTCCAGTTCTTCTATTTGTGATTTGAAGCGCCGGTCGGTTTCCATCAGGTCATTGACCGTACGGCAAGCGTGCAACACTGTTGCATGGTCTTTGTTACCCAATTGTGTACCAATACTTTTCAGAGATGTTTTGGTAAGTTGTTTGGAAAAATACATGGCAACTTGTCGTGCCTGTACTATTTCCCGTTTACGGGTGTTGGACAGGATATTACTTTCGTCGATATGAAAATAATCCGACACTACCTGTAGGATGTAATCAATAGATAATTCCTGCCGGGTATATTTAACTAATTTATCAATGGTTGATTGCGCCAACTCCAGCGTAATTGCCTTCTTATTAAGGGTGGCTTGCGCAAGCAGGCTCACCAATACACCTTCCAATTCGCGGACATTATTGACAATGTTTTTGGCTACATATTCAAGCACATCTTGGGGTAATTCTATACCATCGCGGTAGGCGCGTTGTTTCAGAATGCTCAGCCGTGTAGGATATCCGGGTATCTGCAGTTCTGTAGAAAGTCCCCATTTGAAACGCGACAACAAGCGTTCCTGCATGCCCTGAAGGTCCACAGGCGCTTTATCCGAAGTTAGTATCAGTTGTTTTCCTCTCTGATGCAGATGGTTGAATATATCGAAAAATGTCCTTTGTGTCTTTTCCTTACCAGCAAATTCCTGTACGTCATCGATGATCAATACATCAATACATTGATAAAAATGCAGGAAATCATTGGTTGTGTTTTTGAGTACGGCATCAGTAAATTGCGTTTTGAATTTGGTTGCATTTACATATAATACCGTTTTATTGGGCATATCCTCCTTTACTTTGATGCCAATAGCTTGCGCCAGGTGGGTTTTCCCCAAACCCGATTCACCATATATAAATAAAGGGTTAAATGCGGTTCCTCCCGGTTTTTCAGCTACAGCCCAGCCGGCCGAACGCGCCAGCCGGTTACAATCGCCTTCTATGAAATTGGCAAAAGTATATTCCGGGTTCAATTGCGGATCGATTTTGAGATTTTTCAATCCGGGAACAACGAACGGGTTACGCGGCCCCTCCATTGGGACGGGCACCGGTGGATTAACAATATTCCGGGGGCCATTGCTTCCCGGGATGACTGTTTTATTATTTTTATGGACAGCCGGGTTACCGACCGGAATACTATATTCCAGTCTTGCATTGGTACCAAGTTCTTTTCTTAATGTTTTCCTGAGCAAATCAATATAGTGTTCCTCAAGAAATTCATAATAGAACTGGCTTGGTACTTCTATAGTTAAAACATTATGTTTAACACCGACTGGTTTAATTGGCTCAAAGAGTGCCTTAAAGGTCCTGCTTTCCACATTATCTTTAATCACCTGCAAGCAATTGTTCCAAATTTGTTGATGCATTCTCTTAATTGATATGTAAATTAACGAACTAGCATTAAAAATGCCTTTTGAAAACTTTAGCAAGTTGGGGTAAAAAATTAATAAAAAAAAATAAAAAATACTTGATTTTTATGAACAAATACTATTCGATTTAATGTCAATGGATTATTTTTAATATTTTTTTCAAAAAAAAATATTTTTTTTCAAAATACTAATAATGAATATTTTAACTTTAAAAAATTGGTCTTTAATCAATTATTTAAATAAATAATATAATACTATATTTATAGTTTAAAATGGTTTTAAACTATGTTTTTAGAATATTTTTACCCTAAAAATATTTTTATTTACAAACAATATCTTAACGTATTAGTTTTGTTTATAGAAAGGCAAATATCAATAGTCAATTAAATAAATGATAATATCTAAGTGCATGTGACTTAGGTATCGTCATAAAAATGAAGATTAATTTAGTGTATGGAAAGCATGGAAATAAGTCTGTCCTTCTTTTGCCTGTACAGGGATTTCATGTTTGAGAATCTTCCCATCGATCATTTGTACATTCAATGACAAGTTGTTATCGCCTGCTGTCAAGGGAATACGTGTATATGATATATTGTATGGCAGGGATTGCCAGTTCCGGGTATCGGCTTTTTCAGTAGCTGCATTCACCAAGCCGACAATCGCTCCCAGGTTTTTGTCCTTTTCTGATGTTACAGCTTCCATTGCTTGTTTGGCAGCCACACGTAACAACGAACTGGCCATTTCGCGCATGAAACGGTCATTTAGTGTTTTAAATGCTATTGCATTGATATTCTCAGCCAGTTCGAGCGGATAGCTTTTTCCACCCAATGAGATGGTCGCGCTTTGCGATGTTGGTTTTCGTTCGACGTATTTCGGGAAAGCAACCCGTACTAATTTAAGATCGGAAAAAGTAGCTTCATCCGATGATGAACCAATATAGAAAGGAAATGTGAGGCCAAGCCCTTCGTTGGCAAATGTTACCAATCCGCCCTGGCCTTTCACGACCGTGAAATTGATACTCCATTCGTCTTTAAACGGACCAAACCCGTTCATCCAAATGAAAACAAGCTCGGATTGCGGTTTTTTCTGAGTTGTGTACTTCATATTAAATTTCCGTTCGTAGAAATCTAATTCTTCGCCAAAACCATTGATATAGGCAGTCCGGAGGATATCCTGTTTCAACTGGCGGGGAACGCCCACATCGAAATTTTTCTCATAATCGGCTTCATACACTTCCAGAGCGTTGCGGTATGCAATAAAAGCATTGTTGTAGTCGCCATTGGAGTCATATAATAAGCCCATCATTACATGGGCAAAAGCATCGCGCTGGTACCGGTTTTTATGATTCTTATATTTATCGTTCAGATTATTGAGCTTGAGATTGATCCGACGGCATTCCACCATGGCTTCATCTGGCTGGTACATTTGCATGTAATTGATGGCCTTAAAACAATTAACCATCACCACTTCAAAGTCTTCGGCACGGTATGGTTTCACCATTGGGTTGGAGATCAACGCCAACGCTTCTGCTCCCAAATGTTTGCTGTAATCGTCAATTGTATTTTCGGCTGTATTCAAAAAATCAACCGAGTGGGGATAATCGCCAAGCATCCACGAAACATACCCTCTATTAAGATAATATAATAACCGGTTGCGGCCGTTGGACGTTTTTGTATCTTTTTCGAGTATCTGGTTGGCCTTTTCAAACTGTCCGGTATCAATAGCCTGATACAAATTGGCATTCTTGGTGCGGTACGTAGCACAACTGGCCACGACAGCAACCGCCAACAAGCACACAATCTTGTAATACCATTGCCGGGAATGTAACATGGATAGGGACAGGCTTAATTCTTGATTACTTTCTTGATTTTATGATCGCCTATCCACACGATTTCGTTCGTTTCAATATTACTTAGTTCAAGGTCTATCTGGTACATAACAGTTTGATCCTTTTTGTAACTGTCGACTATGGAGTTTACCGTACCTTGCAGCATGAAATCGGCGCCTAATTCACGTCCCCACTTTTTTGCTGTTGCGGGGGATGCAAATTCCTGTTGTCCTGCACGTTCACGACGTAGTTCTTCACGCTTTTCACCTGCTTGTACCAACCTGATAGAAGCATTTTTGATAATAGCTTTTTCCAAATCCTTGATAAATGTTTCCGTACTGATGTGTTCATGGCTTTTATTGTTAACTAATCCGACCACAAGCACAGGTTTCTGATGATGTTTCTGTTCAAAAGCAACGGACCATGCATTTCCGAACATTTGTTCAATCATGGCTTCGGCTGTCACACGCGAATCGGTATCGTTCCAACGTCCGCTCAAATCGGTTTGCGTAGCAGGATCAACCCGTTTGACCGAATGGGAGCAACCACCCATAACAACAGCAACCATCAACAATATAATGCTATACTTTGCAACAATTCTCATGATAAAAAATAATTAAAAGGTTTTATTTAGTCTTCAACAAAATCAATAATTGTGCCAAAGGTAATACATTTATTCAGGCGAATAAGATGCAAACGTTTTGTCGGTATAAAATGTGACAATCCGTTCGATGTTTTTTTGTGTATATACTATTGGAGGCGGCAAAACCGGTTGCGTATCGGGATGATTGATTTTGTCGCTTTCTCCAGAAGATGTTTTTTCAGGAGTTGCAGTGAGGGTGGGAGATACCTGGCTTTTTTGCGATACCTGGGATTGAGAAAACAGATCAGGAATATTTGTATTACCTGACACATACATAGAGCCTTGCCCCATAACTAACCAATTGGCATTAAGTTTTGGAAAACGTGTCAATAATTTCTGCAGGAAATCAAGACTGGGATTGTTACGTCCCGACAGAATATGTGAGATGCCTGAACGCTGCACGCCGATTTCATCGGCTAACAGGGAAGGAGTAAGTCCTTCGGATGTGATTACTTTCATCAGTCGATCTTTCATATTTATTTTGATTAATGCTACTTTGAATATAATGTGATTTACGGTATAAATTTGTAATCATACAAAAGTAATCAATATTTACAAATATGTATTTACATTTGTATTTACATATTTAATACAAATGTAAATCAAGATTAAATGAGGAATGTACATAAATAGTAATCCTCAAATACACCCATATATTTAATTAGCAAATGATTTTTATAAATATTCATTAATCATCACATTTCATAAAGTTTTTATTCATATAAAATAGTATAAAATATTGATTAAATGAATAATATATGTCAAAATATTACAATTAATGGGCATTAGTTACAAATGTATCGTAAAATCCGCATAATACTTGTATTTAAACTTTAACTATAGATAGTTAACATTATGAATATAAGATATATTAATTATTAAAAATATTATTTGTAACATTTTATAATAAATAATGTTTCGTTATACAAAATTTGGCTAAGTTTAATTAGTTACATCTGTAAATGATGCTATGTAATGTGTTAATTGTTACAAATGTAATTTAACGAAGTGAATTTTATGCTGGGAAATTGACCAGTTTGTAACTCTTAATTTTTAATTCTTAATTTTTCCCCCCGTCTATGTGATTTTTGAGGTTGATTAGCGTTTTATTTGAAAGTGACAAAAGAATATTTATCAAAAAATTGCATTCCTATAATTAATGTTTATTTTTGCCACTATATTATAAAATAAAAATATTTTTTTAATAATTGAATATGAGACGAATAACACTTTTAGTGGCAATAGTTTTTCTTCTTGGAGCTAATTGTTTCGCACAAAATGACGGCAAAGTTAAAGGATTGAAAGACAATATTGCAAAAAGCGATGCAGCCATACAGGATGCTAAAAAAGGTATCGCGCCCAAAACCTGGATGGATAGAGGAAAACTTTTCCAAGACATATATGGGCTTAATACAAGTTATTTACGTTTTGGAATGACCACAACGGAAGCTAAATTGTACTTCAAAGATCCTAAGCAGATTTTAACCTCAGAAGTTAATGGCGCTTTGCTGGAAACTTATGAGTACAGCCAGATCAAATTAATATTTGAAAATGGCGGGTTAAAGAGTTGGGTGGAAACACAGGAAATAGTAAACGATCCGTTAAGTGAAGCCATTAAATCGTATCAGAAAGCAACATCGTTGGATGAAAAAAGTAAAAATACCAAAAAAATCAATGAAGCTTATAAAGCAATTGTCAAGGATCTGGAATCAAAAGCATATAACGAATATGCCAATCAAAAGTATAAGGATGCATATCAAGCGACCATACAAAGAATTGATCTGAACAAAACTTTGGGTGTTACTGATACATTAGGTTATTATCAGGCTGGTGTTTTTGCATATACGCAGAGCGAAATTGACCAGAGTATGTGGAAAGAAGCCATTGATAATTTTAGTAAAGCTAATTCATTAGGTTTTGTTGAGGCAGGCGGTAACCAGGGACGTATTTATCAGATGTTGTATAGTGCAACGGCAAGCACAGGCGATACGGCTAAAGCTCTGACTTATGCACAGGCAGGATTAAATAAATATCCCAATGATATTGATTTAATATATACCATGGTCAATCACTATTTGCAACGTAATGAAAGCCAGGAAGCATTAAAATACATTGAAAAAGCTAAGTCACAAGATCCTAAGAACGGAACATTGCTTTTCGCTGAAGGTTCTTTGTATGATCGACTTGGAGAACCCGATAAGGCCGTTGCTTCATATGATGCTGCTATTGCTCTGGAACCGAACATTACAGGCACATATAATCCATACTACAATAAAGCTGTAATATTTTACAATACGGCTGTAAAACTGATGGATGAAGCCAATAATGCCAAAACAAATGCGGAATTTGAAAAGAAGAAAGAGTTGGCCGAAAATGAATTTATGAAAGCAATTCAACCTTTGGAGAAAGCACATGAGTTAAGTCCCAAAGATCGCGATACAATGGAAACCTTGAAAACTTTATACTATCGGTTGAAAACAAAACATCCTGAAATGGACGCAAAATATAACGATATCACTAAAAAGTTAGATGCGTTATAATCTTTATAAATTAAAAAGGAGATAATAAATAGTTATCTCCTTTTTAATTGAATACATTATTTAACATAATGTAAATTATGCGACAAAAATATGTGATGCTTTTTTACTCAATCGGACATAACTATATATCAAAACAAGGACTAATTGTGTAAATATTTCATGTATTCATTATAATTTATATTTTTGCAAAAAATAAAACCAATATGAAAAATAAGTATAATTTTAAGTTGTTGTCATTGGGTATTCTGTTTACTTCTTTATTTGTTATATCATGTACTTCAGAAGATGGAGATGAAAATATTCAATTAAGTGAAGATAGTTTGCTCATGCATATTGGCGAAGAATCTTGTATAGGCGTATTATTAGGTGTAAATGATCCTAATGAAGTTAGTCAAACGGATAAAAATACGACTAATTATTATTGGGAAAGCAGTGATGAACAAGTTGCAATAATAAATGAATACGGATGTATTACGGCTTTATCTACTGGTACAACTATTATTACGGTGACCTCCAAAAAGGGTAATTCATCTGCAATATGTGATGTAACAGTTGAGATCCTTACAAAAGCTAAATATTGGAAAAACGGCGTACCTGTCGATTTATCGAATGGTTCCGTTGATTCATATGCTACTTCAATTGCCGTAGTTGGCGATGATGTACATGTTTGCGGTTATGAGCAGGTTGCTGGTGAATCAAAAGCCAAATATTGGAAGAATGGAAAGTCGATTGATCTTGCCAATTCGAATAATGCGCAAGCAGTTTCGATAGCAGTCTCTGGTACAGATGTATATATAGCTGGAACTTATAGTGGAGGGGTGGCTTGTTGGGTAAACGGTAATATGAAGCACATTTCATCTCGTGAATTCTCAGAAGCGAATGATATTGCGGTTACAGATACGTGTGTATATGTTGTTGGGCGATTTGTTTCAAACGATCGTTATTATGGCGCTTTATGGAAATGGAAAAAAAATAGCAGTGTTATTGAATATTTTATAGGAAATGAATATATTAATCATATAGTAACGGGTATTTGTGTTACAGAATCAGACCTGTATGTTACAGCTTATGCAAAGTATGCTACAGGTGCTAGATCTATGCATTATAGAGGTGAATGGATGAATTATGAAGTATATATTTCAGGATATGGCGGAGACTATTACACAAACGCAATAACAGTTGTCGGAGGAAATGTTTATACAGCAGGTTATGGTTTACAATCAGCAATATATTGGAAAAATTCAACAGAAAATATTTTAGCCACTAACCCAAATAGTATATATCAAACGAGAGCATTAGGTATTGCTGTTTCTGGCAATGATGTTCATGTATGCGGAAATGCAGAAGATAAAGCAAAATATTGGTTCAATGGCACGACTGTTAATCTTACCGACGGCTTAGGTGAAGCAACTGATATTGCTATTTCTGGGACTGATGTATATATTTCGGGTTGGGAATTTAAAGAGTAAATCTTAATACAAAATCAAAATACCATGAACAGACGGAATTTTCTTGCAAAAAGTGCTGCTTTATTGGCTATTGGAGCTATAGAACAAAATGCATTTTCCGGTGAACTTGCAGCCGCCAAACCCAACAAAGGCAGGATCGGTATCCAGTTATACAGTGTGAAGGACGAACTTGCCAAAGATTTTACCGGAACCTTGAAAAAATTGTCGGCCATCGGGTATTCGGCTATTGAGCCTTATGGTTTTAATGCTGATAAATTCTTCGACCGGACCATGAAGGAACTAAGTGTGATCGTAAAAGACATGGGTATGAGTATTTCCGGCACACACACCGGATCGGATACCTTACCTGAAGATACCAATGCCAAGGAATGGGATTTCTGGAAAAAATGTTGTACCGAAATAAAGTCCGGTGGCGGTAAATGGGCGATACAATCATGGCTTCCCGGAGGTAAAACAATGGACGATCTGAAAAAGGTAGCCGATCATTTCAATCGTGTGGGTGAAGTTTGTAAGAAATCCGGTGTAAAATTCGCCATGCATAACCATCATGCGGAATTTGCAAAAATAAATGGTGTGGTCATCATGGATTATCTGTTGCAACATACTGATCCCAAGCTGGTTTATTACCAGTTTGATATGGGACATACGCAAAATGCCGGTGGCGATTGTATACAGTATGTTCAAAAATACCCGAAGCGTATCCCTTGCTGGCATGCTTCCGATTATGATTCATCTGCAAAAAAATATACCGAAGTGGGAAAAGGTAGCGTAGATTATGTGAAATTGTTCGAACTGGCCAATTCGTCGGGTTTAGAGGTATTGACTGTAGAGCAGGAAACCGGCGGCGATATTTTTGCATCATGTAAAGAAGATTTCGACTACCTGAAACAATTTAAATGGACAAAAGTCTGATTAGTAAATATTTGTCGTTTTTAATTTTCAACTGTCAATTATTTATTAACTTTTTGTAAAAATTATCCTGATAGTTTTTGCCAATTGGTATTCGTTGATTTCCAATAACAATAATATTCCGTTCAACGGAATCTATTTTATCCATTGCAACCATGAATGACTTGTGTACCCGCACGAAATTATCCGCAGGCAGGAGATTTTCCATATTTTGAAAATTTTGTAAGGTCATGATTTTTGATTGACGGGTAACGATCCGCAGATACGCTCCTTTTCCTTCGATATAAAGGATATTGGCAAGATCAACACGTTCCATGCGGTATTCGGTTTTTACAAATATGTAGTTGCGGGATATTTTTCCTAAAATCTCTGTTTGCGCTTTGTCGATTGCTTTCAGGAAACGTTCAAAGGAATACGGTTTGAGCAGATAATCCGTTACATTGTGTTCGAATCCTTGTACTGCGTATTGATCATATGCAGATACAATCACGATTTTGGGATGATATTGCAGCGCTTCAATAAATTGCAAGCCAGTGAATTGTTCCATCTGGATGTCAAGAAATACCAGGTCTACCGGATGATTTTTCATATAGACAATAGCCTCCAAACCATTGTAAAACGATTGCATGAGGCATAACAGCGGAACCCGCCCGACAAAGGATTCCAGTTTCTCTACAGCTAAAGGTGAATCATCTACTATAATGCAATTCATTGAGTATCGATGCTTAAAAAGACGCTAAATAAATAATTTTTTCCATCAATGCGTAACTGATGTTTGCCGGGATAAAGAAGTTCCAGGCGACGTTTCACAATGTCTAATCCAATGCCACAGGTACCGTCCTTTGCCATATGTTGTTCCGGATCGGCAATATTGGTTGATTCAAAAAGAATCATTTTATCCTTGATGTTGAACGTGAATTGAATGGCGTGTTTTTGGGATTTATCTGTACAATGTTTGAATGCATTTTCGACAAACGGAATAAACAGCATAGGCGCTAAAACAATTCCTTCCGGATCTCCGTTGACGGAATAATTTGTCAATTCCGAATTAGCATATTGTATTTTTTGTAACTCCAGGTAATTTTCGATCTGTTGCAATTCCTGTACCAGTAATGTTTCTCCGGTGTTGGTTTCGTAAATCATGTAACGCATCATGCCCGACAAGCCTACCAGCGCTGCTGATGCTTTACCGGGATCGGATGCGATCAGGCTGTCGATATTGTTAAGCGTATTGAACAGGAAATGCGGATTAATTTGATTTTTAAGCAGGCTCAACTCAGTTTGCAGGTTTTGCTTTTCAAGTTCTTTCTGCTGTTGTTGTTTCTTGAACCAGTCCATAGCGAAATAAAATAATCCACCCAAAACAGAATAATTGAGAATGGACAGGAAATTTACCATGTTGATTGCCGGCTCATGGTGAGGATACACTCCTAAAATAGGAATAAGAAGTCCGACAATATAAAGCAAAATACTGTAAATTAGTTTTTTCCTATTATTAAAAAGATATTTTACGAAAAGGTATGAAGCATAAAAAAGAACGGGATAAGTGGAAAAAGCAGCCATTAAAAGATACTTTATATTATGTGGTGTTGCGTGCTCAACAATTATATCAATTTTCACCAGTATGCTCAACATACAACAAACCCAGAAAATAATATGCATCACAACGATAACCGGCTTTTTCATGGTATTCGAAATTTTAAATTAAACATGCTGCAAATTTCAATGATGGTATTCCAAGATGGAAAAATAATGAACAAACTATCCTATTGTATGAACGAACGTCTACATTTATCGAATCATATTTTCACTAAGGAATGCGCCCAAAATAAAATTCCCATTTCCAATTATTTCATGTTATCTTTGTTCAGCAACTTAACCAATGAAATTCCAGACATGAAAAACTTTTATTCGTTAGAGATTGAATCTCAGATGCGTCATTTTTTTGAA
>JAVBNI010000128.1:0-12692 GCA_031551645.1 Bacteroidales bacterium
AGGCCTTATATGATGTTCGTGTTCCTCAGACCGGGATTTTGCCTGCAGCTTCTTTCAGAGTCCCCTCGCGGTAGACACCCTTGCCTGCGGCTAACGGTTGGTCGCTATCTACCCCCGTAGTGGACTTACACCACCAAATTGATCAATCATGCACGGCACACTAAGAAGAGCCGGACTTGATCTCCGGCTTTTTTATTGCCATTTTGTCAGGCTAAGTTGGTCAATTTTGTAATTAATGAGATTAGCACTATTTTTGCATGCGATAAAAAATACCTTATAATATTAAGTAAATACATAAATGAACATCAACAAAGAACAGACAGACGATTTGAATCTATTGGTATCAGTAGAAATCAATAAAGACGATTATACATCCAAAGTAAATGAAGTGCTGCGTGATTACCGTCGTAAAGCCAATATGCCGGGTTTCCGGCCGGGTAAAGTTCCCGAAGGACTTGTTCGCAAGATGTATGGTAAAGCTGTTTTGGTTGATGAAATCAATAAGTTAGTGTCCGAATCGTTACAAAAATATATCGAAGACGAAAAATTACAGGTACTGGGCGACCCTATGCCTGTGGCTGATGGTGAGGATATGGAATGGGAGATTGGTAATGATTTCAAGTTCGATTTCGAAATGGGCATTGCACCGGATATTGAGTTGAAGTTATCCAAGAAAGATAAGCTCACCAAATATCAGATTGCTGTTGAAAAAGACCTGATTGATAAAAATATTGAAAATTACACTTCACGTTTCGGTCAGTTTGTTGAAAATGAGTCTGTCGTTGATTTTAAGGAAAAGCTGACAGGTGATATCATCCAACTTGGAGATGACGATAAACCCCTCGAAAACGGTTTGAGCGCCGAAGATAGTTCTATCCTTCTTTCAATAATTAAAGACGAGGAACACCAGAAACCATTCAAAAATGCAAAAGTTGGCGATGAAATTGTTTTTAATCTTTCGCAGACTTTCCCTAACGACTGGGAAATAACGTCTATTCTTCGCAAGAAAGATAAAACGGAAGTGGGCGATATTGAAGCGTCACTTTTCCGGTTTACGGTTAAAAAAATAGAAAAGTTCGTAAATGCCGAAGTAAATCAGGAATTATTTGATAAAGTATTTGGCGAAGGGAGTGTAACTTCTGCCGAAGAATTCGAACAACAAATCAAAGACGACATTGCTGCGGATTTTGACGAGGCCTGCATGAATAAATTTGGTTCCGATGCACGGCAATATCTGTTGGATAAGATCAATCCCGCATTACCCGAAACATTTCTTCGTAAATGGTTATGGGCCGTTAATAAGGACAAAATTGACGAAGTTGGTTTCGACAGAGAGTTTCCCAAATTCATGGAAGGAACGCAATGGGATCTGATTGCAAATGCTATTTCCAAGGAAAATGAAATCAAGATCGAGGAAGACGAAATCATTGATATGGCGAAAAAGATTACCCAAAGGCAGTTCGCACAATATGGAGTTACTAATTTTCCCGATGAAGCATTGACTAATTATGCCAAAGGGATGCTCAAGGAGGAAAAAACAATTCGTCAGATAGCAGCACAGGTAATGGATAAGAAAATTGTAGATGCTATCTATAACGCAGTAGATGTTGCCACCCAGGAAATGAGTTTGGATGATTTTAATAAAATGATGTCTCCTGCCGATCAGGAATATAAAGAAGAAAATCAAGAACCCGAAAATAAGGAAGCATGATGAATATAAATGAATTTCAAAAATATGCGGTGAAACATGCTGGCATCAACAGCTTGACTCTGCAACGTTATCAGACGGTAACTAATGGTTACATATCGCCTACCATCATCGAGGAACGTCAGTTAAACATCGCTTCGATGGACGTATTCTCACGTTTGATGATGGATCGTATTATTTTTCTTGGTGCAGCTATCGACGACGATGTGGCCAATATCCTGCAAGCGCAGTTGTTGTTCCTTGACTCGAGCGATCCTCATAAAGATATACAGATTTATCTCAATACACCGGGTGGCTCGGTACAAGCCGGGCTGGGTATTTATGATACCATGCAGTGGGTGAGTTCCGATGTGGCTACTATTTGTACCGGAATGGCGGCTTCCATGGGAGCTATTATTATGGCAGCAGGCACAAAGGGCAAACGTTCGGCATTGAAACATTCGCGCGTGATGATTCATCAGCCTTCGGGCGGCATGCAGGGACAATCCATCGACATGGAAATCACTGTAAAGGAAATTATCAAACTGAAACGGGAATTATACTCCATCCTGGCTGAACATACCGGTAAGACATACGAAACGATCGAAAAGGATTCCGATCGCGACTATTGGATGACTGCCGCCGAAGCCAAAGAATATGGTCTTTTGGACGAGGTGCTGGTAAGACACAAAAAATAATTGGTATACTGATACCGATGGACGAAGAGCCATATGATTTGTAGCTTGTAATCCATAATTTGTAATTTAACATCAATGAGTAATTCACGGAATATAGTCGATCGTTGTTCATTTTGCGGAAGGGATAAGCGTAATGCCAATATTTTGATTGCTGGCATTTCCGGTCATATTTGTGATGCTTGTGTCGAACAAGCATCCATGATTATCGAAGAGGAATTGAAAAAGAAAGGCGGCGACTTGGACTTGGGCAATATCAAGTTGATGAAACCGTCGGAAATCAAGAGTTTTCTTGACCAATATGTTATCGGGCAGGATGAAGCAAAAAAATATCTTGCGGTGGCTGTTTATAATCACTACAAACGCTTGATGCAACCTAAAAAGTCCAAAGCGGAAGATGATGTGGAAATCGAGAAATCGAACATTATTTTAGTTGGTGAAACCGGGACCGGTAAGACATTGTTGGCCCGTACCATTGCACGTATGTTACACGTTCCGTTTACGATTGTAGACGCTACGGTGCTCACCGAAGCCGGTTATGTGGGTGAGGATGTTGAAAGTATTTTGACCCGCTTGTTACAAGCAGCCGACTATAATGTGGATTCTGCTGAAAAGGGAATTGTGTTTATCGATGAATTGGATAAGATTGCACGAAAAAGCGATAATCCATCTATTACCCGCGATGTATCGGGCGAAGGTGTTCAACAGGGATTACTTAAGTTGCTTGAAGGTTCGGTGGTGAATGTTCCGCCGCAAGGTGGCCGCAAACATCCCGAACAGAAAATGATTGCCATCGATACCAAAAATATACTTTTTATATGCGGTGGCGCTTTTGACGGGATCGACCGGAAAATCGCACAACGTCTCAATACACGTGTAGTGGGGTATAACAATGCAAAAGATACCGAACAGGTTGATCGCAACAATATGTTGCAGTATATTGCGCCGCAAGATCTTAAATCGTTTGGCTTGATCCCCGAAATTATAGGTCGTTTACCGGTACTTACTTACCTTCAGCCGCTTGATCGTGTGGCTTTGCGAAATATCCTTACAGAACCCAAAAACGCATTGATTAAACAGTATCAGAAACTGTTCCATATAGATGATATTAAGCTTACTTTTGACGATGATGTACTTGATCTGATCGTCGACAAAGCCATTGAATTCAAACTTGGTGCACGAGGTCTGCGTTCCATCTGTGAAGCTATCATGACCGATATAATGTTTGATGTGCCTTCGACAGATGAAAAGGATATTACCATCACCTGTGATTATGCCCGCGAAAAACTCGATCGCGTGAGTGCAAACAAATTGAAGGCTGCCTGATATAAAAAGTGTTGTATCTGTTGTTTTTATTCATATAGTTTATTAACGCAAAATCTCCGGGTATTTGAACCCGGAGACTGAAAGGCGATTAAGCATTTCGTAAATTATAAGGTGATCGAATAAATATCTTGAAGTCCTTTTCGGAAAACTACTTTTTTGATGCCTGCTTTTTCGACAGTTGCTACTACCAGCGGGCGTAAAGTATATGTAAGCTCTTCCTCTCCAATTTCTTCGGCGATAAATACGGTTAATGTTCCTTTTTCAAGGTCCGTTTTTACAATCTGAATATTAGTTGGCCGATTGGTACTTTTTCCGGCGATGGCAACAACAATATCATTCCGAAAGTCAACTGCATCCGGTTTACTTGACATTGTAGCCGCTACGCCGCAAACCTGTGAAAAAGCCTGCTGATCCTCGAATACATAACATTGGAAGTCTCCATTATCTTCAACTGTGTTTTTAATGAAATAACCCTTCAAAGGAGTGGCTGTTGGTGTTTGTTTGCCTTTGCCGGTGCCGGCACCGCCACAACTTATCATAAAAAGAAAACCGACAAAAAGAAAAAAGTATGATTTCATATCTTTGTGATTTAATGATAAATGATCATTTATATAACACGGAATATTCGGATTTTGTTTAAATAAAAACCCCACAAGCAAAAGCCGTGGGGTTCATATTATTATGGTATATTTTACCAGCGTTTGTTGCTTTGTCTGTCACGATCACCGTAACCGCCACCACCACCACCGCTACGGCGTGGTTTATTTCCACCAAAACTACCTTTGGGTTTATCTTCCCGAGGACGTGCTTCATTAACCGTGATCACTTTACCATCATATTCGGCTTGGTTTAACTCTTCGATTGCTTTCAATGAAGCATCATTGTCCGGCATTTCAACAAAACCAAATCCTCTTGAACGACCGGTGTAACGATCAGTGATTACTTTGGCTGATGAAACTTCACCATACTCTTCAAATAACTGTCTTAAGTCATTGTCTTCAACCTTAAAACTCAAATTCGAAATATAAATATTCATAAAAATAAAATAAAAAATTAATACTTTTGGTTGAAAACAATGAAAAAAACAGCAGTGTATTAAAACCCTAATTTTGATCTAAAATTCTCAAACAATGCCGCAAATGTAATGAAAAAAGTAATATGACAAAATATTATTCATACTTTTTTGATTATTTCAATGTCTATAAATGTTGAAATAATATTTGTTTATTCTTTACAATATATGAAAAGAAAATTAAGATAATGCTTCCAAAAATAATTGACCGTAATCGATATTCCTTTCTTGCTTTTATTATAGTAAGTGGCAAATTGTCAAATTATTTATAATGAAATATTTATGTAGATATATTCTAAATGCTTGATATCTCGTTAGAATATTTTTCATTGGGATATTTTATCATTTTCAGAAAATACTGTTTCGCAAAACAAAATAAAAATATCAATATTGGTGCATTATTTGTAGTGCACATTATAAACAAATGATTATGAAAATCCGAAAAACTATTCAAAAATTAAGTAAACACAAGATTTACATTTGTATCTTTTTATCGTGTTTATTCAATAAATTGCCTGTTTCTACGCAATTTACATTTTTCCCACCCAGAGATAGTGTCGAAAGATATGTATCGATACAAGTACATTTATTTCCAACTTATCAGACTTCTCTTTTCGAATATGCCAATGCTCGCGCCGACCAGTTTTTTGTACGGATGGTATTATAGCAATTATGCTTATTGTGTACTATGCCTATTTTTCGTAAAACTCACGAATGCTTATACTCCAGATGCAGGCATAGTATAGGATATATGAAATTGCTATAAACGACCTTTCGATGTGCTATGAGCAGGTAATGTTAAAAATTACTCTTGAATCGATGGATATTATTTGGAAAAGCGATACTCGCTTTTTTTCCTTTTCAGGAAAATGGATGCTTGAGCTCAACGGGGCTGATTTTGTTCCCTTTTTCTCATCGGTGATTACACCACAAAATATATCAAAATTGGGAATGCTCCACTTTCCCTCTGGTACAGACCCTTACCATATCCCCGAAGGCATGTATCGTGTTGGGATAGAAATTAGTGGTTTTGGTACCCAAATGAAATCTTCTAAAGTTTACACTCCTTATTATCCATTTTATCTGGATGATCCACCCAAATTACAAAAACCAAAAAATAAAAGTGTAATAAAACATGATTCGGAACAAAATGTCTATTTCGAGTGAAAACCACGACATTTACGTTCCAAAAATATCGATCCGTCTGTAAAAGTAACTTACCACTTCGAATTGTTTGAAACGATCCCAGGTAAGAATGTTTCGACTTCCCAGCCCGTTTGGACATATAGCAGTTATACGCTGACTGCCAATGATTATTCACTTCAATTAGGCCTGAAATACGCTTGGCGCATACGGGTAACTACTAATCAACCTGATGAAATATATTTTCATGATGAAGGATGTTCGGAAATATATACCTTTGAGTATCAGTAATAATTATTTATGTAATTTCACAAATCACTATGGTTAAGCGATTTATCATTTTGTCACTAATTGTTTTAACAGCTTTTTGCTTTCCTCCCAAACAATTGGTGTGGGTAGCCATAGGCGATTCTATTACGTATCTGAACGACCATACAGACGAAACAGACAACCGTGTGGAGAAAGGTTATATGACACGGGTGGTAGAGCAGTTACCATATGTCGAGTATATCAACAAAGGGTATAATGGTTGGACCTCGGGCGGTATGGCCGATAAAATAGAAAAATTGGAAATTCCCCAAGCAGATGTATATACTGTTTTTCTGGGTACAAATGACTGGTGGCAAGGATGCCCCATTGGTACTATAGACGATTATACCGGGAAGATGGGTAGTAAAACGATTTACGGCGCTTTCCGTATCATTATTGATCAGCTCAAACAGTTAAACGATCGTGCTAAGATCATCCTGATGACGCCTTTGCAGCGTGGTGATTTTGTCTATGTTGGCAACTATTCAAATAACGCCTACGGATCGTATCGTGACAAAAATGGGCAAAGCCTTGAAGCGGTTGCCGAAGCCATCAAAACCATCGGAAAACACGAAAGACTTGTTGTTGTCGATCTATACCACAAAAGCAGAATTAACCAATTAAACATGGTAAAATTTAAACGGTTGAGAAATCCTTCAACCGGGACTTATCGGGACTATCCGTACCCTGATTATATCAACATTCCGTTCGATCCGGCCAATGACATTTATCCATATCCGGTGGATGCAATCGATATGACTTATGATGGCTTACACCCTTCCGACAAAGGAAATGCTTTGATTGCCAAGATGCTGGTAAAACAGATGAAGAAATTTAAATAAGGTACTTCTTTATTAAATCCTCCGTATCTGTCCAAAGTTGTGTTTGTATTGGAAGCTCCGGCGAGTGGAACATTTTACTTACAATGCCTGTATTACTTTGAAAATAATGTTATTTTTGCCTGTCTTGTATTGTTTTAATCCAAAAATATAAATGGCTAAGCAACAACCTAAAAACAGGATTAATATTGTTTATTCCACCAATCCCGAGTTCCAATATCGATACGAAGGAGGGGAGGAACAGACAACGCTTCCGCCGGCACAGCAAGATTTGCGTGTCATGCTGGACCGAAAAAACCGCGGTGGTAAATCAGTAACGTTGATAACCGGGTTTATTGGTACAAACGATGATTTGACAACGCTTGCCAAAGATTTGAAATCCAAATGCGGGGTAGGCGGATCGGCTAAAGACGGTGAAATCTTGATACAAGGCGATTTTCGCGACAAAATTTTACAGATTTTGTTGGAAAAAGGATATAAGGCCAAAAAGGCAGG
Source organism: Bacteroidales bacterium (assembly GCA_031551645.1). Taxonomy (GTDB): domain Bacteria; phylum Bacteroidota; class Bacteroidia; order Bacteroidales; family UBA4181; genus JAIRLS01. The sequence continues at coordinate 7,567 of JAVBNI010000128.1, forward strand.
GGGATAAAGAAAATAATGATAAGTTAAGAATTAATTAAGAATTAAAAATTAAGAGTTAAGAACTTAGCGTAAGCTGGCTCACCGGAGGTAATTGCAATACGCATATTTATAATTAATTATGCATTTTCATGGTGTCATTTTATAATTAACTTAACACAAATTTATCCTCTCATAATTGATCATTAACCATTTACCTGCCTGAATCCTGCCCGACTACATCATTCAGGCGGGGACGTAGTCGGGCAGGTCATTAACAATTAATCATTTATCATTAACCATTGAATACAGTATTAAGTGTTAATATCAATAAGGTAGCCACCATCCGGAATGCGCGTGGTGGAAATACACCGGATGTCATACAGGTAGCGCTCGATTGCGAAAAGTTCGGAGCGCAGGGTATTACCGTACATCCGCGTCCTGACGAACGGCATATCCGTTATGATGATGTGCGTAAACTCAGCAAGTGTTTAACTACCGAACTCAATATTGAAGGCAATCCAAGCACTCAATTCATGCGATTGGTTCTGGAAGTGAAGCCACAACAGGTGACATTGGTGCCCGATGCTGCCAATGCCGTCACATCGAATGCCGGATGGAATGTGATCGCGAACCAATCCTTTCTCAGAGATATAGTTAAAGGCTTAAAACATGAAGGGATTCGGGTATCGTTATTTGTTGGAACCGAATCGCGGCATATCGAAGCTGCTGCCCAGATCGGTACCGATAGGATTGAATTATATACAGGGCCTTATGCACATGATTACCCGAAAAATAAGGAAAATACAGTGCGCCCTTTCAGCGATGCTGCCGGATTGGCAAAATCATTGGGTTTGGGAATCAATGCCGGGCACGACCTGAGTCTCGAAAATCTCAAATACCTGGTCACACGCATTCCTTTTATCGATGAAGTATCCATTGGACATGCCCTGATATCCGATGCTTTGTATTTTGGATTGGAAAAAACAATAAAACTATATAGAAATCAACTAATGATTGATGTTGATTGTTAATTAAACCATATATTGATTAAAAAATGGCAGAACTATCAGTAAAATATTTAGGATTACATCTGAAAAATCCGATTATTGCCGGGAGTTCGGGATTGACCCGTTCGGTTGAAGGGCTTCAACGGATGGAACAAAGCGGTGTTGCTGCAGTTGTTATGAAATCGTTGTTCGAAGAACAAATTTTTCTCGATACCGATCATTACCTGCAGAAAGCGCATGAAGACAATATGATGTACCTGCGCAATTCCGAAACGTTCGATTATATCGATACCCACATTAAAACACAATATCTGTCGGATTACCTCAGTATCATCCGCGAAGCCAAAAAGAAATTGCAAATTCCGGTTATCGCCAGTATCAACTGCGTATCTTCCAGTGCATGGGTATCGTTTGCTGCCAAGTTACAAGATGCCGGTGCCGATGCGCTGGAATTGAACATCGCACTACAGGCTTTCAATCCATTACTGTCGGCCGCCGATATCGAACAGATCCACCTTGATATCGTCAATAAAGTACGTACGGTGGTTGGTATCCCTGTTGCTGTGAAAATCAGCCCGTATTTTGCTGACTTAAGCAGGGTGATAGATAGCCTGGCCAATACGGGTATCAACGGCATGGTCATGTTCAATCGTTTTTTCAGTCCGGATATTAATATCGACAAGATGCAAATGGCTGCGGCCAACATGTTCAGCACACCGGCCGAACTTTCCAATACCCTTAGGTGGGTTGCTATGAAGTCGGCTGTCGTTCCATGTGGCTTATGTGCATCGACAGGCATACACAGCGGGCAGGATGTGGTAAAAATGCTGTTGGCCGGCGCAGCAGCTACTCAAGTAGTGTCAGCCTTATATAACAACGGCTTGGGACATGTTACCACCATGCTGAACGACATAGAAAAATGGATGTCGCAGAAAGGATATAATTATATCGATCAGTTTGCTGGAAAAATGAGCCAGTTCGAGACCGAATCACCCGCTTCGTACGAACGAATTCAATTCATGAAGTATTATTCACAGATTGGTGAAACTGATTAATTATATTTATCTTGAGGCTGTAGTTGCTATAAACGTTGCGGATTATTTAATTTTATAGTATGCCTTACTAAAAACGTGACGGGCGTTAGCCCGTTTTTCGATGCGAACGGCGTAGCCCTCATGAACGACAGTGAATAACCATACCATATTGACGATTTTACTTGCTTCGCTGCGTGAAATCGCCTTTGGCTAAGTTCCGTTCAGCACAGCCGACAGGCGGAGCGCGTTAAAATCGTCAAGCCGTTTTTGGTTACTTTTTGCGGCATCAACTTAGGCGAAGCCGTTCTCATGACCGGAGAGAGTAAAAAGTAACGAAGGAGACATCAATTAGCGAAGCGGTCCCTCAACAAAGAAGCAGGTAAACAATTAGCAACGCAAATATAGACTTGAGTCGTAATTGACAACAAACAATAAGATATATTTTTAATAATTAGATATTTGAATCGAGTTTACGAGTTCGGCGAAGCCAAACCTGATAGGTTTTCAAAAACAAATATGATCAACAATAAAATATGTATCAGTATTGGGGAAGTAGATTTCCTCAAATGTTTGCGGTTAGCAGCAACATCCCCGCTCATCGAGGTACGTCTCGATCTGATGAAATTAGATCCGGAAAAGATTGATATACTGGCCATGCAATCACATGAATGGGTTGCTACATGCCGTCCCGGAAATTATACGGAACGCGAGCGTACAGTTCAGCTTTCGGCATCCATACGAGCCGGCGCCACATACACCGATTTGGAGTATGAAGCCAGTAAGGAGTATCGGCAACCTATCATTGACCTTGCCAAACGGCTGCATACCAAAGTAATTATTTCATATCATAACTATGACTCAACGCCGGATATCAGCATTTTGGACAGCATTATCAAGGAGTCTGTGGAAATGGGAGCTGATATTGTAAAATTGGCCGTAATGGCACAATCGGCAGTTGATTGTGCACGAGTGATGTCTCTTTACGAACACCACAATGATATTATTGCCTTTGCCATGGGCGATACCGGTAAAATCACACGTATTGCAGCGCCTTTCCTGGGAGCAGCCTTTACCTATGCATCTATTGACGAAACATACCTGACCGCCCCGGGACAATTAACCGCCTCGCAATTAGAGGTCATCTACCAGATGTTGTAAAATTGACAACTTAGCGTACTTAGCGAAGCGATCCTGCCCGAATAAACCCGCGTTCAGGCAGGCTCACGAAGCAACCGATCTCATGAGCCCAAAGCGAATAATTGAAAAAGATCTTTTTTTTGCAATTTCATGGATATTATTCATAACGGTCGTTTAAGCCTCACATAATGTGTATCATGTTTATTCACTCTTTATCGACTTCACAGGGTCATCATTCGCCATGCGCCAATTTTGAAATGTTACCGTTGCGGTAGTAATCATCCCCACAGCAACAAACGTCAACAAATACACACCCCAGTACATCGGCGTTTTGTAGGCAAAATTCTCCAACCATTGATGAACGGCATACCACGCCAGCGGAGCCGCTATAACAAAACTAATCATCAATATACGGGAATATGCTTTGTTGAACATCACGATAATGCCCAATGTTGATGCGCCAAGAATTTTGCGAATACTAATCTCTTTGCGCCGGCATTCGCTGTCGAAAACTACCAAACCGAATACTCCTGCTATGGAAATAAATATGGCAAGCAAACCGAAGAGCGAAATCAGCGAATTGAGCGATGTTTCCTTTTTATATTGTCGTTTGATGATCTCTTCAAAAGGAAAAACTTCAAAAGGATAATTAGCGTCAAATTCGGCAAGTGTGGCGTTGATATGCGACAATGCAGTGCGCATATCCGCGCCCTGATGCAGTTTGATGTATGTATTATCTGCCTTAAAATTTTGAAATTTGGTTCCCGCCACATAAAATCCTATTGGCTCGACAGCCATGCGAAAAGACGCAAATTTGATGTCAGTCATAAAACCTATAATATCAGCGCGAATCCATCCTTCAAACTGTGTGTTGAGTTCAAGGCCGAATTGCTGACGCGCCGTTTCGTTCAGAATCCAGGCTCCCTGCTCCGAAATTTCGTCCTCGCGGCGGAAACTACGACCTTCAGTAACTTCAATGCCCATCACATCAAGAAACGAGTAATGTACCGGAAATAATTCAAATGCTACTTGCTTGCCTCTGTATCGAAAATTCAATCCTCCTCCATACCCATCGGCGCTCGACAAAAATGCCGCACTGAAAGTAACTTCTTCAACTTCCGGAAATGCTTTGATTTGATTGGCAAAAGCATCGAGACTGCCCGCTATTCTGCTCGTTTCAACAACAATGATACTGTCTGTGTGATATCCCAAATCTGATTTTTGCATGAACCTGTTTTGCAAATACATGAACGATGCGCCCACCATCAATGCAAAAGAGGTAATAAACTGAACGCCTATCAATGTATTGCGTAATTTTCTGCCTTTCGGCGACAGCCCGAAGCTTCCCTTCAACACCAACGCCGGAGCAAACGAAGTGATGTAATGCGCCGGATACATTCCGGCAAAAAAACCGGTAAATAATGCCACCAAAGCCGACCCACCCACAATGAACGGATTTGCCGCAAGCGACAGGTCGGCTTCTACCAATCGCGCAAGCGGTGAAATGTTAAACAGCAATAGGAGCAAAAGCGAAACAAGCCATGACAGCATACAGACCATAACCGTTTCCGAAACAAGCGATATGCGTATCGTATTCCTTTGTGCCCCCAATACGCGTTGCGCGTTTATGCTTTTGACGCGCATGGGCGTTAGCGCTGTGTTGAAATTGGTAAAATTGATGGCAGCAATGGCAATAATGAAAATGGCAATGGCAAAGAGAATCATCAAGGTTTGTTTGCTTACCTTCGACACATGATCGTATTGTATATCGGTTAAAAAATGAATATCGGTTAAAGCCGTAAGATGCATCTGAAAGCCCATCTTTTCAAAATCTTCGCGGCTAGCGCCCTCTCCGAATGCCGAGAAGTCAAAATACCGATAGAAGTTATCAACCAACTGCGGAGCGTTCGATGCATCATCAACCCGAATAAAGGCAGTGTAATTAAAGGCCCGGAGGTTTTTATCCTGA
>JAVBNI010000119.1:0-13226 GCA_031551645.1 Bacteroidales bacterium
CCGGAAACGACTTTCGCATGATAGACCATACCTGCCCAGTTGTAGAAAGTTGATCCGTCCCGGGATGACCATGTATAATATGAGCACTTCCTTGAGCAAACTTTTAAAACTTTTGGTTAATTTCGTAGCCGATTCTTCCAGGAAAAAGCTACAAAGGTGCTTATAGTGGTTAAGTATACTGATTGTTTCCATTTTTGGGAGAATTAAATGATGAACTTTTCAGTTATTTAACCACTTTTTATCCAATTTATTGGCTGTAGTTAAATATTGCGTTGTTATTTTAGGTTGCATACCTACGGCATGCTATACGAGGCAGGATTGGAAATATTTTCTACCAATATTCTATCCCTAAACGGGATAATTTAGGTATCCCATTAGGGATAGAATATTGGTAGAAAATGATGGCCACACGCTATGCGGCATACCGTCAGGCATGCCACCTCACCGGTATGATTCATAATTTTTGCAACACATTTCTTAACTATAGCCAATTTATTTTATGATAAATTGATATTTAATAGCTTATAAATTTTTTAACGAAGTATTGTTAAGTTTTAATAATACCAATAAAAAAGGCACAAAGACACGAAAACTTAGTGTCTTTGTGCCTTCGTGGCAAAATAATCTGTTTACTTTTTTATCGATTTCAAATATGCGCCGCGTAAACCTTTTAATTCTTCGGCTATTTTCGGATATTCTTTGATCAGGTTTTTCGATTCTGCAATATCCATTTTCAGATTGGATAAAAACAGGGAGTCACTTTCAGTGATATTTTTAGGATTAACCGGATCTTCGGGATACCCGATTAATTTCCAGTCGCCTTTCCGGACTGCCCATTGACGTCTGTCCGAGTCGAAAAACAAAGCATCGTGCTGCGAAAGTTTTTTGTTGTCCATGATCACCGAGACAAGGCTTTTGCCGTCTATCTCCGGATCGCTTCCGGACAAACCGCATAATTCGACGATGGTAGGAAACCAGTCCACATTCATCGCTATCTGATCCCTGACTTGCCCTTGAGGTAATTTTCCAGGCCAGCTGATAATAGCCGGGACTCTGATTCCTCCTTCGAAAAGGGAAAATTTGGCGCCACGGTATTTACCGGCATATCCTCCCCCGTAATGGTTTCGTTGTTCCACGCTGTATCCGTTATCAGATTGGAAGATAATGATCGTGTTGTCGATCAATCCCTTATTTTCCAAAAATTTGAGAACCTCGCCCAACATTTCGTCCAAGGTCGAAAGGAAAGCAGCATAAAGATTCCTGGGATAGTCCAGCTGGTTATAATATTCCTGCCATTTGGGAAAACCTTGCAAGGGATAATGTGGCAAATTGGTTGCCCAGTAAAGAAAAAACGGTTGGTCTTTGTGATCGTTGACAAAATTCTTGATTTCGCGGACATTCATTTCAGGAAAAAACTGTCCGTCATAGAACACTTCATTTTCGTTGCGCCACAAATCATGCCTGTTGGGACCGCTCCAATAGAAAAAGTGCGAATAGTTATCGATACATCCTACTTTGTGTCCGAAAAAATAATCGAAACCCTGGGCGTTTGGCGAAACCTCGAGGTTCTCGCCCAGATGCCATTTCCCGATCAGGCCGGTTGCATAGCCGGCCGCTTTCATTCTTTCGGCAATGGTTGTTTTTTCTGCAGGAAGGCAATTTGCTCCTCCGGCATTCGACCATAATCCAGCTCTCCGAGTAAATTGCCCCGTCATTAGCGATGCCCTGGAAGGCGAGCTGATCGGGGCTGCATAAAACTGGGTAAACCGGACACCTTTCTTAGCTAGGGCGTCCATATTGGGAGTATGCAGGTCTGATGCTCCATAGCAATTCATATCCAAAGCGCCCTGATCATCAGTGTAGATCAGGATAACATTCGGACGTTTCTGATCCTGGGCAGACAGCAATGTTGGTACCACGACAAAAGCGCCCGATAGAATACCTATTAACGATGTTGTTTTCATGATATCTTGGTTTGATTTTGTTGAGATGATTGATCGAACTAAACTAAATTAAACTGTTGCAGCTAAGGGAACAAAACGAATCATCCTGTATTGGCCGTTGAAGGCAGCGCCGGCAATACATTGTTTCTTATCGGCACTTGTAACGACACGGTTTTGATGCCAGTGACCTGTGAAAATTCCGGCCAGCTTGTCGGTTGTCATAATTTGCCGTATAAACTCCTTCGTGGAACTGTTATTTCCTGACTCCGACCATCGCTCCCTTCGTTCCAGCTCGTAACCTTTGTCCACCTTGGCGCCCCAATCCGGATGTCCGCAACAATTCCGCAAAGGCGGCATGTAGAAAGGTATGTGTGCGAAAATAGCAATCGGCTCCGGGCGGGCATTCTGCTGTTTAAAAAATTCCAGTTGTTCCTCGGTAACTTGGTACGTCGAATTATCAATGGTGATCATATTGATCCCGCCCAAGATAAGCGAAGAAAAGAATAAATTTTCTGAAGTGTATAACGGTTTAAGCCTTTTGGTACACCATTCCTGCCGCAACTCGTTGGCCGAACCTTTCATACCTTCGTAATGCCAGTCATGGTTTCCGGCCACATAAATATGGCGAATACCTGTTTCCGTTACCATCTTCCGGACGGCTTCAACAGCAGTTGCCGACGGATAATTAACGATATCACCGGTAAGGGCGATTAAATCTACGTTTTCATTCTTGGCAATACCCATTAATTCTTCAAAACATTGAAGCGGCGTAACCTTTTCATTTGTTTTGTAATGATTTACCAATGGATATGCATTGCCCATGCGGGCGCTGTATATTTCATACTCGCGGTCGGACTCGTTGTCACAACTGATATGCGAGTCGGCTATTTGCATCACATTGATGGGCTTGCTTAACCCGTCAATGGCAATAACCGTTTCTAAAGGTGTACTGTCGTGAGAACACTGCCACGAAGGAGGCGGGGTGTTGTTGGTACATGACGAAAGCATGGGAATGCTCAGGGGTATGGCTATTCCCGAGGTACTTTTTACGATAAATTCGCGTCGTTTCATATTTAATGGATTATTCGTTTAAAAACATGCTTATATAAAAATGGCCTGTAAATATAAGGATAAATTACAGGCCATTGCCATCCGATTTACAATGGAGGCTCGGAAAGAGCGGGATTACGTTGCATTTCCTGGATACAAATGGGGAAATACAAATTATCTGCAGTATAGGTACCGCCAAAATAATTGGTTGTTCCGATCAGATTTACAAAATCAAATTTACCACTCCCGTCAACTGCCGGATACATCCGTGTGCGGGTAATGTCATACCATATTTTGCTTTCAAACATGAATTCTCTTATTTTTTCCCGCCATACTTCTTTGACAAATTCACCAGGCGATAAGACCATCAATCCGGTTTTGATTTCGTCAAACGTTTTATTCAATGAAGCTCTATGCTGGATCGCAGCGAGGTAGCCCGCAGCCTCATCTGTCACACTGTTTCCGGATTTTACGATTGCCTCCGCAGCAATAAGATACATTTCGGCCAGCCGGTAATGAACCTTATCTTTTGTGGATACACCGGTTTCCAATGCTGCAGTTGGTTCCCACCAAAAATATGGAATAGGGGTATTGAAATTTCTTACAGTTCCCGCATAAATACCATTCGTCTGGGTATATGAAGAATGAAAGTATTGATGTTCCTGGTAACGGAGATCGTTTGCGTGATCATATACTGCATGTAAAGTGGAAATAGGATTGTATCCGAGGTTACACATATCGTATTTCGGGAATTCACTCCATGAAGATGCTTCCTGTGGAAAACAAAACATAGGATATCCGCCGCCTGTTGAAATGGTTGCGTCGTATTCGTAAGTATACAGATATTCCTTTTCTTTGTCCGAAGTCCGGAGGGTATTGTACGCACTTTTATCAGATTGGTTAGCATTGACGATCAAGGCATAGTTCACGTTATTGATTAACGATTTGGCTGTTGATGCAGCCTCGGCATACAGCGAAACATCATTGACAGGGTAACCGGCCATATTGAGATAAACATCCGCCAGCAGTGCGGCCACGCTTCCTTTTGAGACGCGAAAACTGTTTTCGGGCATCGGTTTGTCAGCCAAACCACCACTGCTTAACGCTTCGGTCAGGTCTTGTACGATCAAGGCATAAATCTTGGCTTCGGACGAGCGGGGTACATACATGTCGTCTAACGATTCGTAGGTTTTGGTGATAAGGGGAACTGCCCCGAACATCTTCACCAAGTAGAAATAATTCAATGCCCGGAAGAATTTGGTTTCCGCCAGCAACCGGTTACGGTCTCCATCACTTAAACCCGGACAATCCGGAATGTACTTAAGTGCAAAATTGGCATTTCGTACAATCACCTCATAACATCCGGTCCATACGGCCTGCAACTGGGTATTATCCAGACTTGCATCAACCTGTAGCCCCTGGCAACGAACAAGAAATTCTCCTTTATACTGGTTGTCGAACAGTCCTGCCAGGAATCCGCCGTCCATGACTCTTGCTGCGCTGTTGATCCCCGTGTTATAAAATGTGGGAAATCCTTTCCGGTATAAGATATTCACAGCGCTATAGGCATCTTCCGGGGATTGGAAAAGAGCATCTGTCGATCTTTCGCTTCTGGGGTGTTCTTCGAGGAATTTTTCACAGGAAATCAATCCCACGACCAACCCGAACAAACTTATTAATAATAACTTTTTCATCTCTTTTTTCATTTTGTATTAAAAACTAAAGTTCAAACCTAAAGTATAAGTCCTGGCGGTCGGATACTGGTAGAAGAAAACATTCTGACCAAAACGGTTGGTATTGGATGAGCCTTCGGGATCATACCCTTTGAAATCCTTTGAATGGATCAAAAAGGCGTTGCTTACCCCGAAATTGACCCGGAAACTTTTGATTTTCCATCTTTGCAATATTTTGCTATCCAACATATAGCCTAATTGGATCAAATTTCCTCTCAAATAAGACCCATCGCTCACCCAATGGGAATCGGCTGTAGTATTGTGTCCGGAATATACCCTGTGGCGGATCTGTTGAACCATGGTATTCTGATTGGTTTCTGTCCAGCCGTCATACAAAATGGTTGACAATCCGCTGATATAACCGGTCCTGTCTTCCGATGTATGGAAATAATGCTGCCAGGTGTCCACCCCGGTCACAAACTGGAGATCGACAATCAAATCCCAGTTTTTGTAATAAAACTTGTTGATAAAGCTACCGGTCAACTTAGGCATCCCGTTACCAATTATTTTCCGTTCCGTTGAGCGTTTCGCTTCACCCGGCACGGCGCTCACCTTTGCAGCTTCGGCAGCTTCGGCGGTTCCCCAGGTGCCGTAACGTTCATATCCGTAGAACGAACTCATGGCTTCGCCTACCCTCAGGATAATATTTCCGCCGAGAAAAGCAGGATCGGTGAGTATATCCTCATCATTTTCACCTAATTTCTTGATGGTATTCTGGTTGTAATTGAGATTCAGGGTACTTTCCCAGGTGAAGTTCTCGCGTTCGATATTGATGGCATTCAACAAGAAATCGATACCTGAATTGTCAACCCGTCCCATATTGTCCATAACACTTGTAAATCCGGTAGAAATAGGTATAGGGCGGGCTAACAGGAGATCGAATGTTTTTTTGTAATAATAGTCTACTTCCAGGTTAACCCTGTTTTTGAACATATTGAGATTTATCCCGACGTCAAACTGGTCGGTTTTTTCCCATTCCAAGTCTGGATTGGCCATTCGCGACATCTGGACTGTTGATTGACGGGCATTGTTTATCAAGGTGGTGCTGCTCGAAGCGGTTGCCAAAGTCGAATATGAGGATATTTCCGTATTTCCGGTACGTCCGTAACTCGTATGTAATTTCAAATTGTTGATCCAGCTTGTGTTTCGCATGAAATCTTCGTTTGAGATTACCCAGCCCAAACCTGCGGATGGGAAAAAGGCATATTTTTTATTGGCTCCGAACCGGGAGGAACCGTCCGCCCGGAGTGTTAATGTTGCCAGATATTTATCCTTCAGCGCATAGCTGGCTCTGGCAAAATACGAATTCATCGACCAGCTACCCCAACCGGATGTAGGAGCGGAGGGCGTTTTTCCGGCAGCCAAATCGTTAAACGCCTGGAAATTTTCGTCAAAATCCTGTACATTACCCGTATTTGCATTAGTTGTGGCATATTTCGACCAGCTCATACCCAATGTAGCATTGACCCGGTGTATATTGGCAAGTACTTTATTGTAACTCAAGTATGTTTCCTCCTGCCAGTAATAATCCTGACTGTTAGATATATTGGCAAGTCCGCGTGTCGAAATGTTAATCATATTGTTCGGCACATAATTCTTGTCCGTACGAACGTTTGCATCAACCCCGATTTGTGTCCTGAGATCCAGCCCGTCGGCCAGGTGAAACGAGAAGGCCAGATTACCGAACATTTTTGTGCGGAAACGTTCCATCTTTCGTTCGGTCAGTTCATGCACAGGGTTGGTCATGGCTTCTTGTGCCAGGTTCAATTTGTTTCCTTTAAATTGTGAAGTTGCCCAGCTGCCGTCGGGAAACTTCACGGGGAGGATCGGGAGCATTTCCCATATGGTACGGCGGGCTGTCAATCCACCTCCAGTGTCATCAACTCCGTTGCCCCACATGTGGTTTACCAGTATATTCGTGCTAATGTCCAGCCATTTGACCGGTTGGGCGTCATAAGTCAGCTTTCCGTTGATACGCTTTGCTTCGTTGTTGATGAGTATACCCTGTTGATCCGTAAAATTAATGAACGCACCGACCGAAGAAGAATTTCCCTGTTGCTGTATGTTCAACTGATGGCTTTGCGACCATGCGCTTCTCGTCGCTTCCCGTTGCCAGTTAGTGTCGTACAGGGGATTCCCGTTTGCATCGAAAATCATCGGATCGGTTCGGTCTACCTTGAGTTCGGTCACTCCCAACCCTGCCAGATAATCCCGTCCCTGTTGATATTTCCCTATATTGGCAAAAGCCCTGTCTTCCATCTGCATGAATTCGGAAGCATTCATCACAGATACTTCTTTTGACAGCCTCCCCAGGCTCACCCACCCGCTATAGGTCACTGTTATTCCGCTGGTTCCTGTCGAACCGCGTTTGGTGGTGATCAGGATGACTCCGTTGGCACCTCTTGCTCCGTAGATGGCGGTGGCCGAAGCGTCTTTCAGAACTTCCATGCGTTCGATTTCGTTGGGGTTGATGAATTGTATTTCACTCATTTGTACTCCATCGACGACGTAAAGCGGGTCGGTACTCGTATTGATTGAATTCATACCCCGGATGACTACTCGCGGAGCAGATCCGTTGATGCCAAGCGGGTTACCGGTATTGACGAAAACATTTACTCCGGATGCTTTACCTTTCAAGCCCTGTAAGGCATTAAAAGAGGGCGCTGCCAGGATATCTTCGGCAGTAGCCACACTGATTGAACCAGTGACATCCGATTTGCGTTGTACACCATATCCCACAACTACGACTTCTTCGATTTCGCGCATATCTTCAAGCAGGGTAACATTGATGACGCGTTGATTGCCTACCATGATTTCCTGGGTCACAAAACCGACAAAAGAAAACTGCAGTACCGATTCGCTATCCGGGACGTTGATATTGAACTTACCGATGATATCGGTTACAACACCGGTTGTAGTCCCTTTTATTATGACGTTTGTGCCGGGGATCGGTTTTCCCTCGGCGTCGACAATAATTCCCGTAACCGGAATTCCTTGTTGTACTTTATCGGTTGCAGTGTAAGGACTGATAATAATCAGATTGTTTTCCAGCTTTTTATATCCCAGTCCGTACGGAGAAAGAATGGTGTTCAGCAATTGGTCGATGGTGGCGTTGGTTACGTCCACTTGTATGGTCTGGTCGAGATTAGCCACATCATCGCTGAAAAAAAACCGGTAATCGCTCTCTTTTTCAATGTTTCGTATTACATCTCTCAATTGTGCATTTTTCAATGAGAAAGTATATGTTTGAGAGAATACTTCGGCATGGATGGAAACCATACCTGCAAACAGAAACACAAACATTAATTTCATAATAAAAATCAGTTGATGTACCTGTCTTCTTTTCTTATACAGGTACTGATTATTTTTCAAATTTTTCATGTACATTTGTATTGGAATAATATAACAATTGAACCTTATGCCCTCTGCCGTGGAAAGTGAGTCGCTGGGTTCGTTTTATTTTTCTCTACAGCCGTGGGATGTTTACCTCATCTCACGGCTTCGTTTGTTTTGTATGCTCCCGTACGGGTTCTATCATAGGCGTTTTGGGTTTTGATTAATTCAGGTTAACAGGTTATTGGTTATTTCGATCTGATTATTAATTCGGCATAAAAATACAGTCCATTAGTTACACATACATTAAGCGTATATTATCATTTAGTTAATCAAAATGTAAATCCTAAATGGCCAAAAGGTAAGGTCTGCTAATGGACTTGCAAAACACATGTTTGCTATACCTCTCGCGGTCAAGTTTTGTGCAAAACCGGATTGCTTCATCGCTCGTACCTCTCGATTCGCAATGACGCACTGTTGCCGGCCGTCATTGCGAGGCGTTAGCCGAAGCAATCTCAAATTGGAATGCCTAAAACTATACCGTGAGCAGTATAAGTTGCCCGAAACTTTTTTCATTTATCTTATTTTTAACTTTTGATTCGCATGATTATTCGATCTTCATTTTTTTAGGATCAACGCGGAGATATACATTTTTACCATCAACCCTAAATAATATGGGTGCTGTCAGCTGCATGGCATTCAGTACTTGCTCCAGCGATTCGTCTTTAATCGTACCCGAAAAACGATAATTTTTCAATTTATCATCCACTTGGATATGTACATTGTAACGCCGTTCGATTTTTACAGACAGGCTTTGCAGTTCTTCACTTTCGATCCGCCAGTTACGTTCCTTCCACGACACTTCGGCATTTGCAACAGTCGGAGCCAACTGTTTTATCGTCGGCTTGGCTATAGCTAATGTTGCCTTTGCATCCGGAGTTAAGATCTCTTCAGGTGTTAGTTCAGGCCGGACTGTCATAGAATATTTTTGTCCTGGAACCAACACAACAGGCGGATCAGTTGCAGACTCCTTTTCGATTTTATCGATAGATACCTTGCCGGTGATCAGTGTAGTTTCCACGATTCCTTCTTCGGGGTATGCCTTGACATTGAACTCGGTTCCCAACGCTTTTACATCCAATAAAGCCGTGTGGACAGTAAATGGTTTTCCGGCGTGTTTGGCAACTTTGAAATAACCTTCTCCTTCCAGGAAAATATCACGATTTGTTTTTCCATAATCGGTAGGATAGCGTAACTTGCTACCCGCGTTCAGCCATACCATACTGCCATCGGGTAGTTTAATTTCCGATTTCGAGCCTAAAGGCACGATGTTTTCCACATATGCTGTTTCTTCCGGTTGCGGCTTGGCCATATAATAATGGGTAAGCATTCCCAGTGCAAAGCTGATGACAAAAACAGCTGCAATACGTCGTACTGTCCTGAAAATAATCTCTGTACGGGATTCCTTCGGGATAGATTTCGATGATATTTCGCGTTTTATACGGGACATGAATTGGTTGTAAGCTTTTTCAGGTGCATATTGTCCGATATCGTCAACCATTTCAGACGCGTCCCATATCCGGAGCCACTGTCTAAGCTCATCACGATGCGCAGGGTCGGCATCCAACCATTCTTTCAGTTTTTGGGCATCACCGGGAGATTCCGTTCCCGCCAGGAAATTCACGATATAATCGTCTATCTGGTGCTTCATCATCAAATATGAAAAAGAAAACTTATATTTTTATTTCATCTCTATACACCTAATACAATCGAAATCGGGTAGCGGGTAGGTCAGGAAATAAAAAATAATATGATGTCGGATATCTTACCTAAAGCTTATTTTTATAGGTTGAAGTCCTACGGACTACTTGATTTCTGTCTGGTTTAGACTTCTACTAACGTATTTTCCCTACGGAATGAAGACAAAATAATTTACTCATTTGACAGGATTAACATGATTTACAGGATTATTTATATCTTGTAAATCATGTTAATCCTGTCTGAAAAAGATGGGGATGTTATTTTGTCATTGTTACTACGGGAAATTTACATGAATAAGCCGTAGGCTTTAAACATCAATAGAGAGAGAATGTACAACACACCTCATTTGTCCGTCAGGACATAAACTGATGAAATTAGGCATTGTACCAGACAATCATAAAATAAAAAATAATATGAATATCGGATATAACCCAAAGATATCTCCGTGCACAAACCGAGTCAATTCTCAATTACCTATAGCTCCTGCATAAAAAGCATTGAGCCGTTATTCTCAACAGATAATCAAATATAAATTGTTGAATATTCAATCCTTAAACTCAACTTGACGTATTTATACTGAAAAACTTATCGATATGAATACATTATATTAGAATATATTCTACAAATATTACCTTGATACAATTAAATATAAAAACAAAAATTAATTAAGTTAAATCATTTAATTAACAGCATTTTAAAAACTAATAATATGTAGTTTTAAGTTTTATAACTTTAATACTTATTATCACTGATTATTAATATAATATATTTAATAGTTGGTCATATTATATATTTTTCATTTTGTTGTAAAAAAAAATGAAAAATATGATCCATGAATAAAAACTTTATTTATTTTTGGGGCAATAATCATTTCGGAAAAATCCTTCAACTAATCTAATAAAGAGTACCATGAAAACAAAAAATATCCTGTTCCGGTGCGTATTGGTCGCATTGGTGTGTTGTATCTGCCTGCCTGCAGGCGCCCAGAACACGGTTACCTATGGATATGACGCCGCGGGCAACCGGACTTCACGTAATAAGACGATCACCATGGCCAGGTCGGGACAGTCGGTGAAGCGTGACAGTACAACGGTGACAACCGAAGTAAAAGCAGCGGTTACCGAACCGGAAGTATTCGAGGAAAAACTATCCGAAATGAAAATCATCATTTACCCCAACCCTACGCAGGGGTTGTTGCGGGTGGATATCTCCGGCGCCGAAATTCCTGCCGGCGCACGTATCTACCTTTACAATTCCGGCGGCGGACTGCTGCGGCAATGGAACAACATTTCCGGATACAACACCATCGACATCTCCGCGCAACCCGCGGGGAGTTATCTCATGCGTATCGTATTGGATGGGAAGAACGCCAGCACGTGGAAGATCGTTAAAGAATAAATAGCATTTCCGCATCGCAGGTGTACGACCCTGTCAGGTTCTACCGAACCCTGACAGGTCGTGCACGCCTGACCGTTGTATCCTGCCTGTGACCTGACAGGTTCCTATGTACCTGTCAGAGTCGGCAACCAACCAAATACATTAATAAATAACCATATACACATCAATAACATGAAAACAAAAACCTTTATTTTTTGCTGCCTGGCAGTTTTATTGCCCGGCCTGTCCGGAACGCTTCATGCCCAGTGGACATCATCGGGAAGTAATATCTATTATAATAACGGGAATGTGGGGATCGGGACAAATAATCCCTTAGGAAAGCTACACATTATATCCGATTACAAAAATTATTATGTGAATAGGACAATCCCAGGAAATACAGATGATAATCAAAGCATTTATTATCTCATTCTACATGAAGCATATAGTGGTGCTATCATCCAGGATTATTATGTAATGGGAAAAATTGTTGCAGAAAGAGGTGGAACAGGTGCTTGGAATCGAAAATGGTCAATAGAAGTTAATACGTCGAGCGCATATAGCTCAAATAGAGGAAGTATAATCAGCTATAATGAGAGTTCAAAGTTAGTTACGTTACAATATGCAGGTAAAAAATATCTTGCAGCAGTGATCGCAAAACAAAGTACATTATATTATTTTTCATTTACCGGTTGGTGATTGCATCGAAACCACCATACAACGGAACCAGTTTGTACAGGTACATTACAACAAATACCAGTTACCCGACCCGGCAATACTCAACCGGCTGGAACCGAATAATTATACCGTAAAAGCCTATTACCTGCCGGAAGATGATGAGAGCATCAGCGATGTGTACCTGTATCAGAACGACGTATACCTGTGTAAATGCTATAAGATTGTACCATACAATTCATCCAAGGCCGAAAGGACGGAAGCCGATGAGGAGTCAATGACCAATCAGTCAAAGGAAGTTGCCAAATTCGATAAGTTTATAAAGGACGGCAAAGAATGGTTGCCTAAAGTAAAAATCATCGAAAAAACGAAGGATTATAACATGCTGGAGCCCGAAACGGTCGACGTTACCCCAGATTCATCGTCGTGTAACAAGCCCACCCCAATTGACAAACTGCTGGATGATTACGATCCGGAATATTATGCACAACTGGCAATAGAACAAATGTAAAATTTTCAATTCATTTTAAAACACCAAGTAAGATGATCACAAAAGACGCAAAGCAAAGGATAGTGGAGGCAATCGGGCAACGCCGGGTCAACTATGGCAGCGACCTAAAAATGTCCGTATTCCTGGGCATCAACAATGCCCAGTATAGCCGTATCATGAGGGGCGAACTGGATAATGTGGTATCAGATGCCAAATGGATCACGATAGCCCGCAAGCTGGAAGTACAGTTGAACGACAACGCCCAATGGATTACGGCCCGGACGCCGATGTACAACTATGTATATTCGCACATGGGACATTGCCAACAATGGTCTGTATCTGGTATGTTGTGCGATATCCCCGATATCGGCAAAACATACGCAGCCAAATGCTTCGTGAAGGAAAATAAAAACGCCGTGTACATTGATTGTTCACAGGTGAAAAGCCGTCAACGCCTCATCAGGCAGTTGGCAAAGGAATTTGGGTTGGGGTACACAGGCCGTTATATGGATGTATACGAAGATTTGGTGTTTTATCTTCGGAGTACCCCCAACCCTTTTGTTGTTTTGGATGAGGCGGGCGATCTGGACTATTCTGCTTTCCTCGAACTGAAAGCCCTATGGAATGCTACCGAAAAGGTTTGCGGATGGTATATGATGGGTGCCGACGGTTTAAAGGCAAAGATTGAAGCCAATATCGGGCGCAAAAAGATAGGCTATGCCGAAATCGGTATAGGCGTTTAAAGCTCACTAATTATTTTTTTAATTTTCTGCGGATTGGCTCGAATTTAATCATTCTGCAAATTAGGTTGTCAAAAACAGTATCCATGTGGTTGCGTCTATTGTATCTGTAATGGTATTCATC
>JAVBNI010000145.1:0-5109 GCA_031551645.1 Bacteroidales bacterium
ACTGCACCTTTATCTTTTCACCGTTTACCAAGGTCGCCAAGCCATCGGTAACAATCCTGTCGCCTTTGGCAAGGCCATCCGTTACGGCATAGTCTTGCCCGCCAGGCATGGGAATGGCCGTTACGGTTTTTTGCACCACCGAGTCGCCCTGAACCCTATATACCAAAATCTTGTCCTGACGGGTGAATGTCGCTTTTTGCGGTATCACCAATGTTTGATGAAGGGTGCGTGGTATGGAAACCGTTCCGCTTTGGCCGCTTCGCAACATTCCGTGCGGATTGGCAAACTCGGCGCGGAAATTTGCCGAACCTGTCGACACGTCAAGTACCCCTGCAATGGTTTCTATCCGTCCCTTTTCGGGATACACCGACCCGTCGGCCAATATCAGTTTTACGGGCGGCAGGTGTTTGATAACCTCGGCTTGAGACGGCCCTTTAACCCCGTCCAACAACTGCATCAAATCCTTTTCGTTCAACGAGAAATATGCAAACACTTTGCTGATGTTGGCCACCGTGGTCAGGACATTGGTGTTGTTCACCAAGCTGCCCTGGCGGTAAGGGAGTTCGCCGGTAATCCCATCGACCGGACTGGTAACCAATGTCCATGATAGCGTTTCCACCGCATTCTTCAGGTCGGCTTGCGCCTGTTGCTGTGCTGCTACAGCCGATTGATAGGCATTTTCGTACGATTTGAGCTGTACATTGCTTACGATTCCTCTATCAGCCAATAGCCGTATCCTGTCCACATCCAATTTTGCAGTGTTGACCTGCGCGATGGAACTTGTAACCGCAGCCCGGGCTGTAGCCACGTTCTGTTCGGACACCGGGGAGTTGATCTTGAAGAGTTTCTGCCCTTTCTTAACCACCGACCCCTCGTCGATATAGATGGCATCAATAAACCCGTCGACACGCGGACGAATTTCGATATCTTCCTTGCCGTGGATTACCGCGGGATATACCGACTCGATGACGGCATCCTGCTGTTCGAGCACGATGGTTGGATATTCTTTAGGCGCCTGTTTGCTGGTGTTTTTCGATTTGTGACCGCATGAGGCGGCCAACAAAACGGCTATTCCCAATATAAATTTATTTATGTTCATGTCCTTAGCTATAAATAATTTGGTTTGATGAGATATTATGCGACGGGCAACCGGATCACCGTTCGCAACTTTTCTGGTGCCGTTTTCCGCGGATTACCCAAATAAATCTCATGATATTTGTGCATTTTACCAGTCATGTCCGTCAGTCCCATTTCATCGATGAATTTATGCAACATCCCGATGGTGGTGAGTTCCTCCGAATACCGGCCAACATGCATCATTTGCACGCATTTTCCTTCGGTAAAGAGTTCGAGCCGGGCTTTGGTAAAATCGATCCCGGATCTTTTCTTCCAGCAATAATCTACCACACCGCAGAAAATGGGCATGGTTACAAAGGACGGTTGCCGTATCATCAATGTCCAGCAAGACTTATCACGCTGCTGTACGTCGAAAGGTTGCTCTTCGCTCCACCAAAGCCCTTCCATCGGTGGCACCACATACTCGAAGTAGCCTTTGGGTCGTTTGCTCGACATTTTATGCATTTTGATCGCATACGATAGCCTGTGAATGGTTTCCACCGCAAGCCGGAATTCGTCGCGCAGCGGGTCGCCTCGCCCGTTGATCATGATGAAGATGATTGCAGGCACATCAATGAGCGCCGGCTGATCTTTGGGTAGGTACAGATTTTTATATTCTTTTTTGAAATCAAATTTTTTCATTGATCGATATTGATTTATGTTTCTTGTGTTATTTGAAAAATTTCTATTTTCAATTATTATAGATTTAATATTAGAACATAGTTTATTTTAAAAAAGTTCATCATTGTAGTTAGTCCGCATGAATATAGACAATTGGGTTATATGTATTTACGCAGACTGTCCCGGATTGTAATTTTCTCCGCTGAGCTAAAAAGCAGTTGTATTAGTACCCAACATGGGGGAGAAATGATAATAAAAAACCCGCATAACGCGGGCTAAAGAAAAAATTTCTGATTAATTAAAGGACACAAAGACACGAAAAAACTTTGTGTCTTTGTGTCTTCGTGGCAAAAATACGACTCAATCCACCCGATGCCTTACCCCTGCAGGTAAACGAACGGACGAATCATTTCGAGAAAGGTAAAACTCCTTTCCGAATACGAATTCACAAAAAAACAAAAAAGTTCGAGAATACCGAACCTTTTCATCTATCGAGATAGTCTTGACTTATAAAGTCCACCGCCACAAACAACACTACCGCTTCCAAAACATTCATTATCGCCATTTTCACCTTGCGCTAATGCTTCCACATTGGTCAGGATAAAATTTCTGTCGTCTGCCGCAACGTATTTCAGGTTGATATTAATCAGTATGGCCGTTGCCAATGAGGTGAACAGTATCCCCGCCAACCAAAATTTCAATTTTTTCATGTCTGTATGTTTAAAATGGTGTGCAAAAATATATAAAATTTGTAGTATTTTCAATAGTTTTGAAAAATATTGCCCCTTAACGAACAATATACAAATATATTATATAGCTTTGTGGGGCTTTACAAATCTTTGTTAAACCATAAAGTCACACACAACAATTAGATTCATGATGAAAAAAAGTGCAGGATACTTGAAATACACGGCAGTACTGGCATTGATGGCTACACTTGTTGCTTTAGCTCTTTGGATAACGGGCATGTACCGCTCTTCCATGGTCAATTACAGACAAATTACCGATAAATGCTTGATGCAAGCGGCGGATAC
The DNA here is from genome assembly GCA_031551645.1 of Bacteroidales bacterium. Lineage (GTDB taxonomy): Bacteria > Bacteroidota > Bacteroidia > Bacteroidales > UBA4181 > JAIRLS01. Next base: position 2,772 of record JAVBNI010000145.1, read on the forward strand.
CGAACTGAATATTCGTAGGACATCAAGAAATGCTAATTATATGAGTTGGTTTAATCCTTATGCAAAAGGAGATACTTCTGCTTTTATTAATAAAACCATTGAACTGGAAGATACAATTATTCATGTACGCATTAGAAAGGATGACCCTACAGCCTTAACAAAATTAAGGCAATTCTATATTCAATTTAGTATTCAGCTAAATACAGTAGATGTAGACAACATATTTAAACGCTGTATGGCCGAAAACTATTTACCTGTCAAAGCAAGCTATGTAGAGTACCTTGATCTGAAAAAGAATACCCTTATTACCAGCAATGCACCCGAGGGTAACCTGTCGGGGTATATGGCATCGGACATCGATACGCTCGACATCATGAAAAGCATCGGAGTGAGGGCTCATACAAAAGTGCCTCTTCTCGTGCTTCTCGACCCCGTTATAATAGACCTTGCCTTAACCGTGGGACTCATGCTCATCGTGGTGGCGTGTATCATCAGGCTGATTATAGATATCCGGGAGTTACATGCCAAGGGTTTCCGCCTGCTACGCTTTGTATCGCTGAAAGCGGAACATTCGTTGGTGGAGGCTGCCGGACAAATTGGAAAGACTGCCAAAAAGCTTCACCATAAAGGTTTGGAGGAAGAGTCGGCAGAGCTTAACAAAACAAATGATGTACTATTGATCTCTGCGAACTATTTCGATCGGTTACGGGATATTATTGACAACGAGGAAGGAAGGATTGAATTCCATAAGACGGTATTTGACGTCAGAACCCTGTTGGATGAATTGGAGACACAGTACGAATTACTTACCCATAAAGATATAGCGATCAATGTTGTAGCAGATTACGGCATCATGATGTACACGGACAGGTATTATCTGAAACGGGTTTTTGAAGAAATATTGGATAACAGCGTCAAATACTCGCCCCAAATAGTCCGCATTCAGATCATCATCATGCAACAGGAACAAGAAATTATCATGGTGGTGTGCGATAGCGGAGGAGGAATTGACCAAAGCGATTTGGACAATATGTTTATTGTAAATCATGACATTGCGCGTTTTTTTAAGGAAGAGCTCAAACGTGAGACAAAATCAGGACTTGGGTTCAGTTATGTCATTTCGTTTGTCCGCGCACTCGGAGGCGAAGTCAAGATCACTTCCGACGACGGCATGACGGGTGTTAAGATGATATTTACCCAAACAAGGGATGATTTTCAGGAAATAGCCAATCATGGTCATATCATGTTAAGTGGCGGTGTGCAGGTTAAAACCATTAATTTCACTGAGCGTATCAGCCCCGTGAGTTGATCTGTTGGTGTGAACCTTTTAGGGTTAACTTTGTTGGTAGAATTACCCGCTTGGCTCCATTCTGCCATGGGTTACCCATCATGAAAATTTTTGAAATCTTCCGGCCGTTCACCAGACTCTTTCAACCCAGAAACCGCAAACCACTTCCTACCAAGCGAAGCATAGAAAAAGCTTTTTCTTATATTGTTGGTAAACCCGATGATGACATGACAAAGGAGGCGTTCAGGATGCTCAGGGAAATGAGAGAAAAAGACCGGGACGATGAAGAAATGGAAAATTGAAAATGGAAAATTGACAATTAACGTAAAGTCAATAAGTTTCTATACTTCGCGCCGCCAAGTTTTGTGCATTCAAATTTGACCCACATTGCAGGTATATTAATGTTGTCTGAAATTTTTTTACTGAAAATCAATTGATTCCATTTCTTGACTCAGTATTTTTCACTTGTTGCGAATTTTCAATCACTTGATAATCTATGCTGTCAAAAAATGAGATTGCCTTGTAGTGCCCACCAATTAACATTTTTTAACATTTGAATGTGTATTTTTGACAAGTCATATAAAAATGGCATGAAAAAATCTGTAGTGCTCAAAATTAAAATCAAAAAAGACAAATCGTTGATTTTTGAGTAACTAAAAAAGAAAGCCTGCAATGTGGGTTGAGATTACCTGCGGTGAGATCGCTTACGCTAAGTTGCTTCGGCTGCCGCCTACCAATGACAGATTTGCATAAATCGCTGATTTTAAGACAATCTGTCATGATCGCATTGTGCCACATTTTTTGGGGTAGCCTCTCGCAATGACGCGCTACTGTTCTTCATTGCGAATCGCGAGGTACGAGCGATGAAGCAATCTAACTTTGCACAAAACTTGACCGTGAAAGGTATAAATAGGGTCTGCTGAAAAAGTCAAGACTGTGCAGTTTTGCCAAATTTCTCACCGAAAATCATCCAAATCGACACATTTTTTCGTGAAATCAGCATCAAGAGTTCGATTTTTGAATTCAAAATCCGAGAAAATTGAATCGGCC
>JAVBNI010000075.1:0-6306 GCA_031551645.1 Bacteroidales bacterium
TTTCTTCAGATCCTCACGCTCTTCTTCTGTTAGCGTTACTTTGTACCTCGCCATCTGTTTTTCCTCCCCACTCTTTTGGGGAGTATTATACCACATATTCGTCATTATGTTAACTATGAGTTATTGGCGGATGGTACACTAGTAACAATAAAATTAACAAGGAGAAAACAAAATGGCTACATCGCCTAATGTAAAAAGTGTAGAAAAATCTCTTAATGATTATCTTCAAATTATGAAAAAAAGCAAATACAAAATAGTAAAAGATGATATTTCTATTAACTATGCGTTATTATCCCGAAGTATATCGTTTTCTTTAAATCATATAAAGTATTATTCTTGCATCAAGAAAAAAGACAAAGATTTAATAATGTCAGCACTTATTTCCTATTGGCTAATAAAATTAAATCCATTTATTATAAATAACAAAAAAATACCCGACTATAAAAAAACGACATTTACTGAGGGTTTAGTTTTATATATATTGATAAACACGATTAGAAAATTAACAAGAAACAAGGAGTTTGCAATATCAAAAGAATATTACAAAATTTTGATAACACAAGCTCTACATACTTGGAATTTAAGCGAAGATGCCTTTGTAATGCTAGCCATTTCGCTTTTTGAAATGGGAAGGAATCATTATGATTAAAGATGTTTTAGAAGTTTTCACTAAACCTCCATTTTCTGATATTATCTTATTATTTGTGGAAATTTTCAAAAGAATTTTTGGACATAACAACAAGCCTGTTAAATCGAGAAAAAAAGATACTCTTAATTACCCTCAAAAGCAAAAATCGAAAAAATATAATATCAAGAAAGGGAAAAAAACAGCTCATTATATAGAGTTACATGAGTTAATCTCAAGGCCCTATATAGGGAAATGTTAGCGCTTTTTCTTTAAAGTTTTTGTTACATCTTTAGGAGAATCTTCTCTTACTATTGGCGCTGGATATTTTTTTCCTTCCAACACTCGCTTTAATGATGCCTCTGCATCGTATTTGTCACATTCATCTTCATAATCGTCCCCGAGAGAACCTTCTCTTACTATCGGCGCTGGATATTTTTTTCCTTCCAACACTCGCTTTAATGATGCCTCTGCATCGTATTTGTCACATTCATCTTCATAATCGTCCCCAAGAGAATCTTCTCTTACTATCGGCGCTAGATTCTCAACCTCTTTATTTAAAGAAATATCTAAATTGAATTCATCTTTTAATTCATTGTTATTTTTCATATTTATCTCCCTCATATTTATATTAATATCATATTTTGATTAAAACATCAACTATTTTACCTGTTAAATTGTATAATAATAACAAAATACTTTATATTTAAAATTAGTTTATCATAAATAAAAATTTTTTTCTGTTGATTTATGAGAGAGTATTACATTAGTATAAAAGGATTGCATTTTAAAAAAATGCAATCCTTTATTTTTTGATAAGATAAGAATAGAAACTACTTTTTTTTCACTTTAATGAAGCTCCCCTTTTTATCACTAGGCATAATATTATCCAGAGGATTGTAAACCTCATAATTTTGCTTTAAGTCCCCTTTTACTAAATGCACATATTCCATTGTCATTTGAAGAGTACTATGTCCAAGTAATCTTTGCAATCTCGCTGAATCTCCCCCATTACGCAAATACTCAGTTGCAAAGGTATGTCTCATTTTATGAATGCCTGTTTGTGAAATTCTTTTCTTTTTTAAGTATCGTCCCAAGGTTGTATCTAACCCTGACCCTGTCAATTTATCGCCATATGCGGAACAGAAAAGATAATCCTCGGGATTTGTTTTTCCCCTTACTTCCAGAAATTTTTGCAAGACTTTTTTAAAGCCGGTGACATTGGGGCAATATCTTGCTTTTTGTTCTTTACCTCAGTCAGAACAACTTCGTTATTTCTAAAATCAACATCTTTTATTTTTATATTGACTACGGTATTAGCTCGATTCCCTGTTGCGATGAAATAGCATATCAAAGCCCAATTCCTATAGTCACAGAATGTACAGGCGTTTTTGTCTGGCTCGACAAACAACGTTTCCATCTCTTCCAGCGTGTAGGTCTTTTTTATAGGCTTTGGAGCCTTTATCAACTTACATGGAAAGGATTTTATATAACCTTTATCCATCAAAAAATATAAAATCGCTCTAACGTTTGTTAAGTACGTATTTATGGAGATTTTTGATAAATGTGGCTTTTCTGTGTTTATATGCTCAATATAACCATTATAAGTATCTTCGCTTATTTCACTACACATTGTACTCTCATCTAAATATTCAGTAAAATAACGATAGTTATTTTTATAGTCCTTTATTGTTCGCTCAGTAACCCCAAATAAATTCCTATCACTTATAAATTTTTCAAACCCCTCCCTTAAACTGATATCGTCACGTTCCCGCATTGTCATTCTTTTTCTCACTATAATCACTCCCATTAATCATATGATTATACGAGAAAAAGATGAAAGATTGAGTATTCTCAAAACCCACAAAAATCAATAGGTCTTTTTGTCCTTTTTACTTAAAATATCATATTTCTCTAAAAAAAGAAAGGTGGACAACCTGTTGCCTAGCAACGGATTGTCCACTATATTTTCAAAAATTGGTGTCCCCTGTAGGATTCGAACCTACGACCCACTGATTAAGAGTTACAATTCCAAAAGGAATTAAAATAATTACAAATCAGCTGCTCTACCAACTGAGCTACACCAGCATAAACTTGTAATGAAATGAGAGGAAAAATGCGGGGTTCAACGTTTTTGTGCTCCCATGAGGCGCTGATTCTTTGTGTTTTTGCCCTCCTGATTTCCTGACCAATTGATTATAACCTTCTTTGCATAACTTGTCAATACTAATTTTTACGTATGAAGGATACTTTCATATAATCACAAAAAAACCTATAGTCGAACCTAGCATTGTAAAATTGGCCGCCCCCGCACAAAGCAGGAACGGCCAATTGTTTCGAGACCTCAATTTCATTCTGCTGGTATTATACTTCTTTTCTACGGCGTTTGATCAACGCGATACTGGACATGGCCAAAATGCCGACCCCCAACAGGAATCCGCCGATCATCCGAGGCGCGCTCGTGATCGGGATCTCGTTCTCGTCTTCATCCGAGGCACCCTTGTAACGGCTGCCTTCTGATTCGTCGTCTTCCTCGGAAACACCCTTGCCGCTCGAACTGGAACTCTTGTCGCTGACTTCCTCGCTTTCGTCACTTGAGTTGCCTAAGTTGTGTTCGTCCGAGCTGGTATCGCTTTCCTCAATGTATCCTGTCAGGGTAACCAGCGCGATATCATGGTCGTCCTCATCATTCTGTTTCTCGGCCTTGCCGTCCTCGTCAATGATATTATCCTTACAGGTGTCATTTTGCGAATTGGAATCCGGTGTCGAGTCACTATCCGTTACCGGAAGACCTTCCTTGTCGGTCATGCCGCTGATCTCAGCCGCGTTATCCAGCGTGTCCTTGGTTGCCGTATTGTTCACGGTCAGCACCAGCGTGATTGTGTGCTCTTCGCCCTTCTCAAGCTCAATCGGCACATCATAAGTCAGGAGATCACCTGTGACCATGGTCCAGCCGAAGTTATCAGCCTCTGAAAAATCATACCCTGCGGGCTTGTAGTCGGAAATGCTGGTCAGGATCACCGTCTCGGCCCCCTGGTTGAACAGCTTGATCGAGAAAGTGACCTTATCTCCCCTCTCTGCCGGTACGGCCCCGGTTGCCACTGCGCCGGGATCGTCATGAGATGCCGCCGTCACACTGCCGCGCACCACCTTGCTCACCCACTTGCGCAGCGCCGCATCATATACACCATCCTGCGGTTCGGACGAACTTGGCTCAGAGGAATCGCTGGAATCCTCCGACGAGCTTGGCTCAGAGGAATCACTGGAATCCTCCGATGAGCTCGGCTCAGAGCATTCACTGGAGTCCTCTGACGAGCTTGGATCAGAGCATTCACTGGAGTCCTCCGACGAGCTTGGCTCAGAGCATTCACTGGAATCCTCCGACGAGCATGGATCGGAGGAATTTTCATCAGCATGATTGACGACAACCAGCTTGATTCTGCCGGATTTTGGCACACTGATGATATATTGGCCGTCTTCATTCGGAAGCAGTTCCTTGCCATCGACAAAAAAACCAACGAAGGGGTGGGCAGGATCCTTTGTGATTTCCTCCACATAATATTTGCCGTAATTGCCGCCCCGAATATATTCCGAGGCCGTATATTGATTTGCAGCATTCAAAATAAAGGATACGCTGTGTCCGCCGTCCACATTGGTCAGTAAAACCTCATAGCTGCCTTCAAGCGGAAACTCCGTGTCGAACTTTTTGGCAACCGTAAGCTTTGCATGAGGAACATCATCACAGAAACGTTCCGTATGGCTGAGCTGGAATTTCCATGTGGGATGATCCACGCAATAGGCTTCGCACAACTCCCAGTCTTTCGGCGTGACTACGCCGAAATGCTCATTTTTCCCAGTTTGAGCGTAACTGTTCATCGTTACCTCAACATAGTTGTATCCACCGCCGTCCACTTTATAACGGTATCCAAGTGTGATTTTTGTGCGGGTATTGTCGTTGTTCTCGGTAAAATGCCAGAAAACCCATTCATTTGAGTGCGCCGGATCGCCGAGGACTACGATTTCGGGATTACCTTCCAACTCCTGATATTGCCTTTCTCCGGGCCTATACTTCCCAGAACTGTCATAAGTACAGGGCAATTCGACGCCATTCAGGTTGTTAATCGCCTGTGTCGGCAGCGTCGGAATTGCCAGCAATAAGACCAGTAAAACGGATAATAATAATCCCAATTTTTTCTTCATCGCAATCAGCTCCTCACCATTACAACAAATCCAATTTCTTACAAAACTGTCCAATAATATTATACATCTTTTACTTGAATCTTGCAACAAAAAAATAGTTTTATTAATAAATTTATATTGGAAATAAAGGCATAAAAAATGATAAACAATAAATAAATTGGTTTCTATTTGCCGTTTTATGCCGTTTTTTTGTATAATTTTTATGTTTTATTGCTAATATATGAAATGAATTTTTGTAAACATATATTGCTGATTATTCAATATTCTTTGGCAAATGCATTAATACTTTTCCTGCAGTTCTGATTGAGAATTTTCAGAAAGTGTGCTTAATTGTTGTATAGTTGATTAACTTGAATAAGACCGCAAAAAGTGGTAGAATAAGCGCATGAGTTACGATAAAAAATATCGCCGCCGTGCGATCGATTACTGGAACGATAATCATAGTCTAAGGGAAACTGCGAAAGTATTTTCAATCAGTACAAGAACATTACAAGACTGGAAAATACAACTAAAAGCAACTGGTGAACTAGAGCCTAAGAAACGCAAAGAAAGTTGGCGAAAAATAGACCCCGACAGGCTCACAAAATATCTTAAGGAATATCCAGATGCTTATTTAAAAGAGATGGCAGAAGAGTTTAATTGTTCAGAGGCAGCAATATTTAAAGCATTGAAACGATTGAAAATATCGCGTAAAAAAAACCACTCTTTTCCGGGAAGCTGACGAAAGTTCTCGATATACGTTTGTGGAAAAGTTGAAAACGATTTCGCCTGAAAGGCTTGTGTATGTTGATGAAACTGGAATTGACCAGTGCCTTTATCGAGAATACGCAAGGTCGCCTGTCGGGCAAAAAATTGTTGCCAAAATCAGCGGACGAAAATTCAAGCGTACAAACATTGTCGCCGGAATTTGTCAGGGGAATTGGGTCGCTCCGTTAGAGTATACTGGAACTACGGACAGCACTTTATTTGAATTTTGGTTTGAGAACTGCCTTTTAAAAGAAGTCTGCGCCGGGGCAGTTATTATTCTTGATAATGCTGCATTTCATAAAAAATCTATTTTGCCTGAATTAGACAGCGTCTACACGAGTTAAGCAATAATCCTTAACCAAAGCACAATAGCCGCTAGATTCACAGCTCCGAGGAAAGCGAGCAGCGTCTTCGCGTACCGTGTAGCCACACCGCGCCACCTCTTTAGCTTGAGGAACGCATTTTCTACAAGATGACGATACTTGTACAGGAATTCATCATACTCCCGCTGTTCAAGTCTGTTTTTCTTAGGAGGAATTACAATCTCCATCCCCATATTTCGAGCATAGTCGAGAATTTCGTTTGTATCATAGCCCTTGTCGGCGAAAAGGAACTCCGCCAGTATCCCCTCAATCAAGGCAATTGCAAGCTTGCAATCCGCTTTTGTACCTTCAGTGACAATGATTCTGACTGGCATACCATGCGCATCCACCGCAAGGTGAACTTTGGTGTTG
>JAVBNI010000112.1:0-4192 GCA_031551645.1 Bacteroidales bacterium
ACGCTTCTGCGGAATCTCTTAACGCTAAGATAAAGGGATTTCGATCATTGCTAAGAGGTGTGTCCGATCTGCCATTCTTTATGTACCGTATAGCGACAGTCTTTGGCTAACCTTGACACGGATTATCGCCGCTGACCCCAATCTTTACATAAAAATGATCATGAAGTATTTTTCGGTTTATTGTACGCTTTTTATCATCATTTTTGTTTCGTGCGGCAAGGATGACGATGTGGTTGACATTCCGGCCAACCGCACCACCATTGTTTATATGGCTGCCGACAACGACTTGTCGGAAGATGCCGATGCCGATATTGAAGAAATGAAGATGGGTTTTTCGGAAAAAGGAACCAATCTGATTGTTTTTATCGATGCGGCAGATGTAACCCCGTACATTCTGAAAATAAAACCGAACGACGGTCAAGTCATCAAAAACTACCCGGAGTTCAATTCTGCCGATGCATCACAAATGCGGCAAGTGTTTGATGATATCATCGAAATGTATCCTGCCGAGAGTTACGGATTGATTCTGTGGTCGCACGGCACTTCGTGGCTTCCGGCAGGGCGTAAATTAAAATCGTTCGGAGACGACAACGGCAAGCAAACGGACATTCGCGCATTGGCCGATGCATTGCCGGTACATTTCGATTACATACTTTTCGACGCATGTTTGATGGGTGCTGTTGAAGTTGCATACGAGTTAAAGGACAAAGCGGATTATATTATCGCCTCTTCCACCGAAACCATTTACGAAGGGTTTCCTTACGATCAAATTGTTCCGGAATTAATATCACCCGATCCGGATTTGAAAAAGGTGGCAGAGCGTTATTTCAAATTCTATGATAATTTGTCGGGCGCGTATCGCTCGGCTACCGTATCATTAACCGATACACGGCAGTTGAATGATTTGGCCGCGCTCGTTCGAACACTGATCTCGGAAAACACTTTTAACCCCGATTGTTTTGATCGCACGCGTGTGCAACGGTTGGATGTATACGGAGAACAATATGTATTTGATCTTTTTGACTTTTTGGACCATGCGTTCCCCGGTGTCGATAAACAATCTTTGATCGAACAACTCAATAAAACCGTATTGTATAAAGCGTATACGCCGATGTTTATTGAACAATATGAAATAAAAACCTATTGCGGGATGAGTTGCTATATACCGCATCCGCAGAGGGACGACCTGAACGCATATTATCAACAACTCGGATGGTGCGCGACCGCCCGTTTTACCGAACTTTTCAAGTAATAAAAATAATGCGAACGATTCTCTTATTATTGGTTGGTCTATCATTTTCCTGCTCGCACTATTCGTCCGAAATAGAAGACGTTTTAAAACAAGCCGGTGATAACCGTCGTGAATTGGAAAAAGTATTGAAATACTACAGGAAACATCCAACCGACAGTCTGAAACTCCGTGCCGCCGAGTTCCTGATCGCAAACATGCCCGGTAAGTATTCGGAATATTACGAGGGTCCATGGAACGATGTGGCTACCGTAAATCTTCGGTGGTCAAGCTCATCGGACAAACAAATGGTATTGGATACCTACCGATTGGGCGAACCGGTGAGAAAAGACGATATCAGGCACATTACGGCGGAATATTTGATCAACAATATCGAACTTGCTTTCAAGGTATGGCAGGAACAACCATGGGGAAAAGATATTCCGTTCGATATTTTCTGCGAGGAAATATTACCATATCGCATTGGTGCCGAACCGCTCGAAAACTGGCGGGAAAAGGTACTTGCAAGCTTTGCCGACATTTATAAATCATTCAGAACAGATACGACCATAACAACCGCAGATGCTTGCGGTAAAGTGAATGATCTTTTACCGCGTTTCAGAATGGATAAGGACTTCCCTCACATGAGTTATTCACAGTTAATGGCTACTACGCGGGGCACTTGCGATGCAATGGCTTCATTAGCCGGTTTTGTCATGCGCGGACTGGGCATTCCCGTTACTTTAGATTTTACGAACAAGTGGTTCGGGCTACCGAACGGTCATTCGTGGAACAGTGTATGGGACACAGGAAACAGGGTTCATGTATCTTTTATGGGAGCCCAATCAAATCCCGGACAACTGCATCAAGGAACAACATTACAGAAAGCCAAGGCATATCGCCATTTTTTTCGAAAACAACAGAACGTGATATTAAATAAAGCGGATATACCGCCATTGTTGTACAATATCAACAGCATTGCTGATATTACTTCTGAAACTGAATATTGTACAGATATATGGTTTCCTATACCGAAAGATCATTCAAACCAAAAAGGGCATATTTTTCTGGCTATTCTTAACGAAATGGAATGGCAACCGGTTGCTTGGGGTGTATTAACCCCATATAGCATTGAATTTCATTCGGTTAAAAGTGGGCTTTACTTGCCGGTTTATTATCATAACGGTAATCAAGTTCCGGCAGATTGTCCTTTCAGCTTCGAATACAATTCCAGTCGCTTTTTTCAGCCTTATTCATCGCGCACAATATCATTTACAAGGATTGCCCCGAGTGGGGTTGTATGGTTGCAACGGATGATAGGCGGTAAATTTGAAGTTGCCAACCGCAGCGACTTTTCGGATGCAAGGGTAATACATACCATAGAAACAGCCGGCTTTGGTTATCATACCGTCTCCGTTAAACATGCATCTTCATATCGTTATATCCGGTATGCCTCTCCCGTTGGTGAGCGTTGTAATGTTTCCACATTGGAGTTTTATGGTGAAAACAATAAACTTCAAGGGACTGCAATAGGAACACCCGGAACTAATGCCACAAATACCATCGACAAGGTATTTGATGGCAATGTAGACACTTTCTTTGAAGCGGCATCCAATCCTTCGTGGGTAGGATTGGATTTGGGAGAACCCCGCCGAATTACCAAAATTCGTTATATGCCACGCACAGACGGCAATGGTATTTATGAGGGAGATGTTTATGAGTTATATTACTGGAATGGGAACGAATGGTATTCTTTAGGAAAGAAAACGGCCGACAACCATGTCTTGCAATACCAAACACCCGCCAATGCTCTGTTCTTCCTTAAAAACGTAACGAAAAACAGAATGCATAAAATGCCTTTCTTCATGGAAAGCGGAACACAACAATGGTTTCAGAGCAATTAGGAAAAAGTCAAGCCTGTGTAATTTTATCGGATTTTCATTGAGAATCATTCAAATTGACATTTTTGTGAAATCAGCATCAGAGTTCGATTAAAATATTAATGGGGTATATTAATTTTACGTTTAGGCTTTAGAAAAAATATAATATTTTTGTATTTCAACAAATCATGTTACGAATTATAAAATACTGAAGTTTCGCGAGTCAACTTAAGCGCTTCAATTTCAGTAAAATAATTATAAAAGCGGCATATTTATTTTGGTAAATTACTGATTTTAAGTAATCTTGTTAAGTCAAAACAAAACCTGATAAATATGCTACGCACTAAAGGTAATACAATCCTGTCGGAAATTTCCGATTTTTTGACCTCCACCGAAAAAGTTTGTCAAACGCTGATGAATATCATCGAGAAATTGAAATTAGATCGCCGCGGTATGATTCCGAATGAAGACATCCGCACCCGTTATTATCGCGGGGGAACGCTCACCCTGTTGTTGTTATTCCCGTTCATGGATATTTCCACGGTAAGGGAGTACAGCCTGAGCGGGGTTCACAATTTGTACCGTGCGGGAAAAGATGTTTTTTATCGTTTGAAAAACAATCCTTTCATCGATTGGCGCAAGATTGCTTATAGGATAACCTTGAAATTGCTCTCCGTAGATATCGAAGCGCCCGAAATGAACCTGAGCCACATTGAAACCGGGGAATGGGTTCAATACACGGTAGAAGTAAATGATGCCGGCATATACCTGTGTCAATTAAATACTTCGGGAACAACAACGGTAAATTTCACATGGAAGTGGATGGAGAAAACCGGACAGGCAGTGTGGATATTCCCGCCAACGGGGAGTGGTATAAATGGAAATGGAACCCCGCTACACCGCTTCGATTGGCATTCACCGCAGGGATACATCAGATCCGGTTTTATTGCGAACAGCCAAGATATAATGTCAAGGAGATGAAATTAACTTTCTTAAAAAAAATAAAAGCACATTTCGGACAAAAATAGTCAATCAAAAACTTAGCGAAGCGTTCTCATGAGCGTTAGTGAATAATCAAAAATCG
>JAVBNI010000135.1:0-16210 GCA_031551645.1 Bacteroidales bacterium
ATTTCACACCCGTGAATACTGTCTTGGGGCGCGCCCCCCCCCCCCAACCTTCCTTTCCCTACGGGAAGCCGTCATGTCGACTAAATGGAGACATCTCTTAACTAAACGACATTGAATAAAGAATGTCTAAATTTTGTCATGTACTAAGATAAAATTTAAACAACCTCTTAGTCAAATGCTTTTTGATTTTCATTGTTCCGACTGCCAAGGGATTGCCCCAGCTTTGCGGATGTGCTCCATTTGTTCTGCAAACAGTCTTTTGAATGCATCGGTCGACTGCAATGGAAGAGGCGATTGTTCTTTCGGATCAGCAGCCATATCGAAGTATTGGAGTGGTTCGAACGGTGTGTTCTGCAATATCTTGTGGTTTTTGTAACGAGCGGCATAACAAGATTGTCCTCCGAAAAGAAATCCGCCTTCGCGCCTTACCCAGAAAACATTGCGGTCGTCCGTTATCTGACGTTCGCCCTTGATGGTGGGCCAGATGCTAATCCCGTCGATGGGATGCTGAAACGAAGCGCCTGCAACTTCGCAGATGGTCGGGAATAAGTCACTCAGCATGGCGAAATTTTCCGTTACAGCAGGTTTGATTTTGCCTTTCCAATAAACTCCGGCAGCCACCCGGATGCCCCCCTCGTACATTTGTCCTTTTTGCCCACGAACCGGTCCGTTATTGGAAATAGCACCTTCACCGCCATTGTCTGACGTAAAAATAATGATGGTGTTCTCCAACTGTTTGTTGGCTTCGAGCGCTGCAACTACCCGGCCGACCTGTTCGTCGAGGTGTTCGATGAGCGCCACCAGCAATGCCCGGCGTTCGGGCATGTCTTTTTCACGTTTTTTTATCTTTTCGAGCCATTCGGCAGGCGGTTGCAACGGGACATGAGGGGCGTTGTAAGCTAAGTACAGAAAAAACGGATTAGTTTCCTTTTTACGATCATTGAAATAGTCAATTGACCAATCGGTGAATACCTCTGTGGCATGACCCTGCGGATTGATGATGGTGGTGTTTTCGCGCATGTAATTGTTACCCCAGCGCAAATGATTGTAATAATCGTCCATCATGTCGCCCAGAAAACCGTGGAAATAATCGAAACCCCGTTCGTTGGGCGTGTTGGGTGATTGCAGCCCGAGATGCCATTTACCGACGATGGCAGTGTGGTATCCGTTTTTCTTCAAAACCTGCGGCAGGAGCGTAGCATTGGGAGACAGATATCCCCAACTATCTTCCACATGTGTGCGGATAACTCCGGGGACGCCTGCCATATCAGGATAACAACCCGTGAGCAGGGCTGCGCGGCTGGGTGACGATACATTGGAGTTGGCGTAGAAGTTAGTGAAACGTACCCCTCCATTCAACAATTTATCGATATGAGGCGTACGCACGTCTTTGGCAAATCCCTGGCACGAAAGTTCTCCGTATCCGAGATCGTCTACCAGGATACATACGATATTGGGCTTTGCCGGAGTCGCCGGTACGGAAGCTGCCACAGCGGTTAACCCCGCGGGTAGTAATCCTCCGGCTATTAAAGTATAGGTTCTTGTTATGAGTTTATTCATGATTGATTCGATTTAATTCTTCAAAGATATAAGATTGATACAATTGAAAATTGAAAATGGACAAATTATATGTATAAGTACTTGCTGACAAACAATTGAAGGTTACAAATATTGGCTTAAAAATAACATATATATTTTTCGGTAAAGTGATCTTTGTGTCTTCGAGTCTTAGTGGCCGATTTTCATGCCACAAAGGCACTAAGACACAAAGCAGAAATTCAAAACAGGAACAACTTGTTTTTAGTATATCTTGCGTTCATTCTCAGTTCTCAACTCTCAATTCTCAATTATTTGCATAGTTCCTGTTTCCCGATATCCGGATATGTGCGGGTAAAATGCTCATAATGCATCTTAAGCTGCCGGATGATTTTGCTGTATTTATTGTCTTTAGCTAAATTATGAGTTTCCACGGGATCATTTTTACTCACAAAGAACATATCGCCAAACTTTCTGTAATCCCATGTCGGATGAGCTTTAGTGGGATCAAGCATGATTCCGAGTTTGTAATCTGCGGTAATAACGGTTGCTTGCGACCAGCTTTCGGAAACGACATAATCGCGTTTTAAGGAACCGATTCCGGTGATAACTTTCCTCAAAGAATGACCTTGGAACGGAAATTTCAAAGACGGAACCTCCAAATCCAACATATCGATCAGGGTAGGTAACACGTCAACATTGGTGACCAACTCTTCGGTAGAACCGGTTTTTGTTTTACCCGGGTAATGAAATATCAATGGGATGTTCAGGATATCTTCATATACATTTTGTCCTAAGGCGGCTTTCTCGATCATTCCGTGGTTCCCGACAAAATCGCCGTGGTCGGACATATAAATCACGATTGTTTCCTGTTCCTGCCGGGTATCACTCAACGTTTGTAAAATCTGGCCGATATAATGGTCGATTTCTGAGACAAGTGCATAATACGCTCCTATATAGTTCCTCCACAGTTGTTCGTCTTCGAAAGCCTTATCCACCCGCCAGATCCGGTTGTGACCATGCCGGATGTCCTGCATTTGCGGAGGCAGATTTTCTTCCGGTTCATAAAGGGTCGCCGGTTTTTTTATCCGGCTGTTATGTCGGGTTCCATTACCCCAACCGGATACGTCGTATAAGTCCATATACTTTTTGACAGGCGTATATGGTTGATGTGGCCGGTAGAAAGTGGCCCAACAGAAAAATGGTTTTTCCAACTGTGCCTGTTCCCGGATCATATCAATCGTGAGGCGGGCGGTATATGCTTCCATGGTGTATCCGTCGGGAAGTTGCGACAGACGTGTTCCCATCAGGGCAAAAGAGATAACTGTTTTTTCGAATGGTGAACAATCGGGACCTCTTCCGAATTCGGCAGCCCAGTCGTTGGCAAATGCCTCGGAAAAGCCCTGTTGATCAATCCATTCCACATAACTCTGGCCGGGCGATTCTTCGCATTGGTGTGCATGGCAAACGTCCCAGCCTTCGTCTATTGCCAGGATGGCATGGCGTTTACCGAAAGCATAGGTGTTGTAACCATTATGCTTGAATATGCTCGCCATAGATACCACTTCTTTCATTACTTCGGTAGTATCGCTGTTGGACAACAGACCCAGCGTACGCGGATAAAGGCCGGTCATGAGCGCTGACCGTGATGCCGACGAAATGCCTGTCGGACAATAAGCCCGGTTGAAAACAAGGCTTTCCTTAGCAAAACGGTCAAGATTGGGAGTTATCACATCCGGATGTCCTTCAAACCCCATTACCTTTTTTTGATGCTGGTCCGAAAGCAGAATCAGCACATTGGGTTTTTTTGCCTGTCCGTAGAGATGGCTGTTGCCCGATACGGCAAAACCACTGCCCACAAGCAACAAACAATATTTGAGATGATGCATGATTGTCTTGATTGAAAAGCGGGAAATTAATAAAACCTGACAGGTTTTCAAAGCCTGTCAGGTTATAAGATGATCAATAGCCGTCGTTTTGTACCAGATTTCGGTTGGCGTCCATTTCGCGTTGCGGAAGCGGAAACAACAGGTTGGTGGCCGAAAATGTCTTATCGTAGATGGTCGTGTGGCCAATCAGATCATCAAACGCTTTGGTGATGTCGTTACGGACTTTCCGGGTACGTACCATATCGAACCACATTTTGTTTTCGTAACACAGTTCGAAATATCGTTCGGCCCATACGGTTTCCCTGAATTTTGCCTGATCGGTATCCGTATATTCGGGTAATTGCGCACGGTCGCGAATTTCCTTCAGGCAAGCGAATGCCTGGGTATTGGGTGATCCGTCGGCTTCGTTCTGTGCTTCGGCATACATGAGCAACAGATCGGCGTAACGGTATAATGTCCAGTTCAGGGTGGCTTTCTGAGTGTTCAGGATGGCATTTTCATCAAACATCTTATAAATAAAATATCCGCCGAAATCGACTTTAACCAACTCAGGAGAACCTGCCGGGAATTTGGAAGGATGACCGGGATAGCTCGTGTAGAAGAACTGCCGTTCCTGAGTACGCAAGTCGCCTGTCGGAAAACTTTTGACAAACTGGGCAGTAGGTACCAATCCGCCATATTCTTCAATATAGGATGATATGCCTGAATTTTGGGGTATTTGTACTGGGACATAATAATTATGACGCTTGTCTAACGAAAACTGCAATTGGAAAATAAATTCACCTTTGTTCCTGTTGCCGGGTTTGCGTAAATCATCATAACTGGGAAAAAGCGAATAGGTCTTGTTGTCGATAACGTCTTTGGCTGCCTGTGCCGCTTTTGCATAATATTCTTTCCCGCCTTTCACCGGGTAGCCGGCATAGGTGAGATACACGTCGGCAAGCAGGGTTTTCACAGCGCCCAGCGAAGTGCGTCCGGTTTCGTCTTTCCAGGGTAATCCGGCGCTTTCGGCCTCCAGCAGGTCGGGAATAATAATTTCATCATAAATCTCTTTAACAGGCGAACGTGCCAGATAAAGCTCCGAAGGACTGTCTTGCGTGGCGGTTATCTTTGGCACATCCCCGAATATCCTCACCAGCATGAAATAATTCAAAGCCCGCATATAAAGAGCTTCGGCTTTCAGTTGTTTTACCTTGGCAGGATCAAGCGATGTAAATTCGGGAAGTTTTTGGATAGCCAGGTTGCATTTGGCAATACCATAAAAGCAATTTTTCCACCAGGCGTCGATATAATAAGCCCGCGAATCGAGCGCCAGGTTTTTGAATACTTCGAATCGGCTGTGGGCTGCCTGTGATGACGATTTACCGGTGATAAACTCCATCATCTGAAGTGGGGTCGATCCCCAATCATAATAGGTGCAAACATTGACCATATCGGAATATGCGCTGTTTGCCAATGCAGTTGCTGTTTCGAGACTCGACAGGTTGGAACCCGTTGTCATGGTTCCGGTCGGGTCTTCTTCAAGAAAACCGGTACACGACGAGAACAATATGATAAGGGTGGACAAACAAATATAACTAATTTTTTTCATTTTCGAAATTTTTAAAATTTAGAAAGTAACGTTAAGCCCGAAGGTAAATGTCCGCGGTTTAGGATATCCGTAGAAGTCCATATTCTGGGCAAACACATTGGTTCCATAAGTTTTTATTTCAGGATCGTAGCCCGAATAATCGGTGATACAGAACAAATTTTGGGCGCTTGCATAGATACGTAATCTTTGAATGTACCATTTGGTAGTCAGGTTTGCGGGCAACGTATATCCAAGCACAAAATTCTGCCCGCGCAGGTACGAACCGTTTTCCACTTTATAGGAGTCAGGTTTGTTATCATAATAAATACTGGTCGGGCGGCGTTCGGCCACCATCGTATTTTGGTTGGACGGAGTCCATGCGTTCAACACTTCGGCCTGGTTGTTGGCAATGGTCGAACGGTCAACCGTTGTCATCTTGGTGGTATTGTATATTTGTGAGCCATATACCCAGCGCAAATCAAATGTGAAGTCAATATTTTTCCACCTGATGGTATTGGACAGATTGGCTACCCAGTCGGGTGCGGCACAACCGATAATAGACTCATCCTTTTCGTTGATGGACGTGCTGCCATCCAGGTCGGCAAATTTTACATCGCCTGGTTTTCTGTTATACTTGGCAGCCTCAGCAGCTTCGGCTTCGCTCCAAATTCCTTCGCGGGTATATCCCCAGAATAGACCGATGGGTTCACCTACACGCAGGATACCAAGCGATAGTTGGTGTTGCGGTCCCGGGAAAATATCCTCATTGTTGGTCCCTAATTTAGTGACTTCATTCCGGTTAATGCTCCAGTTCAATCCTGTGGTCCATTCAAAATTAGATGATCTGATGTTGATCGTATTCAATGTCAATTCTACCCCTGTATTTTTCAGCGACCCGATATTGGTCATTACCGTTTCCATACCCGAAGAATATGGGAGTGGCGTGGCCAGCAGCATATCTTCCGTTATTTTGTAGTAATAGTCGGCGGTGAAATTGATCCTTTGCTTGAACATTCCCAGGTCGATTCCTGCATCATACTGGGTCGTTTTCTCCCATCGCAAATCTGAGTTTCCAAAGGTGCTTTTATACATCGCCGTCTGGTAATTGTCAGAGAGTATGATCTGTCCTGTCCCCAGCATTTGTAACGACTGGTACGGATCGATTTCCTGATTACCTGTTTGTCCCACACTGGCGCGGACTTTAAGATTGCTCACAACCTTATTATCCCGCAGAAAATCCTCCTGCGATAAACGCCAGGCTATAGCAGCCGAGGGAAAGAATGCATATTTGTTATTGCGTCCGAATTTTGAAGAACCGTCTATACGACCTGTTGCGGTGAACAGATATTTGTCGGCAAACACATAATTGACACGTGCAAAATATGAGTTAATGCTCCACTGCCTGTCTGATGAAGCTGACGGTTGCATCACTGTTCCCACGCCCAGATTGTGCCATTGGTAGAAATCATCCATGAAGTTCTGGGCTTTGGCCGTTGCATCCTCGCTATAGCGTCTTTGCCAACTCAAACCCGCCATAGCGGTCAAATGGTGTACCTGGTTGAAGTACTTGTCGTAAGTCAGATAATTCTCATTTTGCCAATAACGTTGCATGGAACTGCTTATTTCAGCATTACCTTTTTGCGTTGCGGAGATAAGGTTCAAGTCGCGTCCTGAATAATAATTAGACTTGATGCTTCCCAAATCGATGGAGAACGACGAACGTAAAATAAGATCCGGCGTAAATTTGATGTCCGCTGCAAAACTTGCCATTGTCTGATAGGTGTTTTTGACATCTTCGATCTGGTAAATCCGTTTCACCGGGTTTTCCTGTTCCCACCCGAGAAAATCGCTTTGCGTCGAATAACGTCCGCCATCAAACTGCACCGGAACAATGGGTATCGCTTCCATAGTCCTCCGCGAAATATCCAGGTCATCTCTTGTCAAATTCCGGGTATTGTAGTTGACAGATAAAAATGAACTGATCGATAACCATTTATACAGATCTCCGTCGATGGTGATTCTGCCTGTATAGCGATCGAAATTAGACCGGTCCATAATTCCGGGTTGCAGGGTGATTCCAGCAAAAGCCCCGTATTTGACCTTTTCGGTTCCCCCGCGTATGCTGAACTGATGGTTTTGTCCCACAGCCGTACGGTAAACTTCATCCTGCCAATCAGTGTCGTATTTTGGCGTGCCGTCTGCATTGAACAAGGCAGGGAAGTTTTCGGGCGTATTCCGTTTGTATTTACCCTGGGCATATCCTGTAGGGTCATACTTTGCAGCATTATCAAACGACATATTGTAAATCTTCATGAAATCGGCAGCATTCAGCAAGTCGATCTTTTTCGACAGGTTGGAAACAGAAACATACCCGTCGTAGTTGATCACAGGTTTACCTGTCAATCCCCGTTTGGTGGTCACCATGATGACGCCGTTGGCTCCGCGTGCCCCGTAAATAGCCGTGGCCGAAGCATCTTTCAGCACTTCGATGGTTTCGATATCATTGGGATTGATGCTTGAGGCATTCCATGCGCCGACAATGCCGTCGACTACCCATAAGGGATCGCTTGAGGACGAAATAGAATTATCGCCACGCACCCTGATACGCAGTTCTCCTCCGGGAACGCCTGAATTCTGGATGATATCCACACCGGCAAAACGACCTTGTAATGCCTGGCCTGCATTAACTGCAGGGCGATCCAACAATTTGTCGGACCTAATGTTGGAAACCGACCCCGTTAAATCGCGCTTTTTCATCGTACCGTAACCGACAACCACCACTTCTTCGAGTTGTTGTGTGTCTTCTACCAGCTTGACCGTTATATTGCGTTGCCCCGAAACCGGAATTTCCTCGGTGAGGTACCCGACAAAAGAAAATACAAGGATAGACTGTTCGCTGGGCGCATTGATGGTGTATTTACCGTCAATATCGGTCACAACGCCTGTAAAAGTACCTTTTACGATAATATTCACTCCTGGCATGGGATCACCTGCTTCATCGGTAACCGTGCCTGTAATGGAAATACCCTGTTGAGCCAACAACTGCGAAATCCCCTTGTCTTCTTTTTTAGATAAGATGATGTGGTCGTTGACCATCATGTAGGAAATGTCGTTCCCCAGCGTTTTATCCAACACTTCCGAAACAGGCGTATCAACAATCTTCAGGTCTACTTCCTTATTGGTGTTGATGTTCTTTTTGTTGTAGAAAAAAAGATAATTGGTCTGGCGTTCAACTTGCTCGAGTATATCAGACAATTTGGCATGTTGCGCATCGATGGTCACTTTCGCTTTTTGGGAATACACTGTCGTGGCACCCGCCTGTAAAAGGAAGATCATAATTAAGAATGTCGATAACCTCATAACTAACAATAATTTTGAAATACTTTTTTGTGGTATGATATACCTTAAATTGAAAATTTGCATAAATTTGCATGTTAAGTTTAACAATTGGTTTATTTTAATGTATTGGGCTTAACGTCTCCGGAAGGTATTAGCGGTACCTTCCGGTTTTTGCCTTTTAATGTTTCACTATTTATTCTTCATCTTTTCATAGGCGTTACATTTTTTTGATTTTATATTTTGATTTTCGAATAGTTACAGATTACTTCAAAAGTTCATTGTTCTCACCGCTTTATTTCTTTTCAATTACCAACTCATTGGTGTCTTTGTCGTATTTATATTTAAACGGCATGTCGCTTTTCACTACATCCATGATATCGGTAATACTTTCGTGCTGGCGGAACTTACCGGTACAACGATAATTCAGCACTGTAGAGTCATTGATCGTGATGGCTGTTTTGTAATAATGTCCCAGGCGCTTGGCCATTTCGGCGAAAGTGATGTCATTGAAAAAATAAATACCGTCTTTCCATGATGTATAATCGTTGGTATTGACCTGTTGCATTTCCATCTGTCCCGTTTTCTCATTATAAAAAAGTTTGCAGCTGGGTCGGAGCGGATAAATTTTGCCGGGTTGCTGCATGTCGGTCACGGCTACTGATCCCTCGATCAATATGGTTTCGAAACTATTGCTATTGCTGTAAGCATACACATCGAAGGTAGTACCTGTTACCGTCACTTCGTGCCTGGGTGTTTGCACTTTAAAAGGGTGGCTGGGATTGTGCGTGATCTCAAAAAGGCCTTCACCGTCCAACATAACCACGCGCGTATGTTTATCGAATACTGCCGGATAAGTTAGTTTTGTCTGTGCATTCAGCCATACCAACGAACCATCGGGTAGGGTCAGTTTTACCCGTTGTCCCGAAGGAACTTCTATGGTATTGTACGACAAATCTGTTACTTGTTCACGATTGGAACGGAAGTACCAGGCGATCCCGAATGCAAATATAAAAATGGCGGCGATTTTGATCAGTTCGCGGGTCCAGATGACCGGTTTAGATGTTCTGGAAATTGTATTTTTCATCAATTTCCGGTTGTGTTTGGCAAGTATCTGGGCAAAACTGACGGATGGTTCTTCGGGCGTGCGGTTGAGCAGGTACATATCCCATACCTTCCGGTGCCGGAGATATTCGTTCCGGTTCGCATCGCTTGCTTCGATCCATGCCAATAAATCCGTTTCCTCCTGCGGGGAAAGGGCGCCTGTAAAGTATTTAAAGAAAATCTCCTGTTCCACTTATGAATGACTGAATAACAGAATGACTGAATAATTGAATCTAAAAGTAATAACAAACGAAACCGGGGGAACCCCAGTCTGCATTGAAATTTATTCTATGAATTTTACAAAAATATGAAAATGAGATATGGGTAATGCCATATGGTTTCAGGCAAAGAAAAGCAGGAACATCAGGTAGTCTTTCAGTTCGGTGCGTAGTTTCTTCAGTGCGTTGGTGATATGATATTCCACTCCTTTTACGCTAATGTCTAATTTTTCGGCAATGTCCTTGTTACTCATTTCCTCAAACCGGCTCATGGAAATTACTTTCCGGCATTGTTCCGGTAGTTTTTCAAGCGTTTCCCGGATGATTTGTTCTACCTCGGCGCTGAACATATGTTCGGGATCGCAGGCTTCCAATGATGAAATGCGAAGGTCGAATTCGCGGACAATACGGGAGGCGAATGCACTTTCGGCCTGTATTTTTCGTTTTTGGCGGTTAATATGGTTGATGGTATTATTCTTAACCACTGTAAGCAGCCAGGCCTGTATGTTGCTGTCGGGATCCAACGTCTCGCGGCGTTCCCAAAGTAGCAGGAAAGCATCTTGCACAATGTTTTCGGCAACCGCTTCGTCCTTTAGGTATGATTTGGCGAAACCAAGCAGACGGGAATAAAAAGCCCGGAAAAGTTCGTCGAACGCTTTTCTGTCTCCCCGGATAATCCTGTCGCTAAAATCCTTGCCAACGAAAAACATAAGTTATTGACTTTTGGATGTTAGCACAAAGGTAATGTTTTTTACAAACGGTTGTGAAACGCCGGAGTCGATTTGTCCTTACTGTTAAGTTCAGAACCTTTAGCTCGGCAAAGCCAATTAAAAGCGAAATAGAAAGATCTGATTTGCGCAAAACATGGATGATACGAAAATCTAAAATCCACAAATTATCCCGTTAAAATGATTACATTTGAAGCGTTGTTATACTCAATGATTATTCAAACCCAGCAAACGTGAAAAGGATCTTTTTTCACCTCATTTTTTGTTGTTTGGTTAAGACAATCTCTGCCCAAGGCAATTACGACATAGTGATTGTCGGAGGCACGCCTGGCGGTATCATGACCGCTATTGCTGCAGCCCGGGAAGGCAAAACATCTGTAATCCTCGAGCGTACAACTCATATCGGTGGTCTTCCGGCGAATGGGCTTGGCGCTACCGACATTGCCACCCGCAAAGCTACAACCGGCCTTTTCAAAGAATTCGTCGATCGTAATCTTTCCTATTATATCCATAAGTATGGACAAGATTCAGAACAAGTAAAGACATGCAGCGAGGGATATCATTTCGAGCCATTTGTGGCTGAACAGACCTTTATACAAATGATTACGAAACAAAGTGATAAAATTACCGTTCTGAAATTACGCCAATTCGATGCAGAACCGCATAATATCACCATGCATGACGATGCTATTATTTCCATACGTATTCTCAACCGGGAGACCGGGCAGACAGAGACATATTCAGGAAAAGTTTTTGTAGATGCGACCTACGAAGGCGATCTTGGAGCTGCTGCCGGAGTTCCTTATTTCCTTGGCCGGGAAGGAAAAGATGAATACAACGAGCCGGGTGCAGGACGTGTGTACAAATATTGGGGTGGTTCGGAACAAGACTGTAGTACTTTTCAAGCTGACAATGCGGTACAGTCATACAACTATCGCCTTTGTCTGACTGACAATCCTGCTAACCGGACTCCAGTGAAAAAACCGGCCAATTATAACCGTGAGGAATACGTATCGATGATCGAAGATGTCTGGACAGGTCGCAACACAGGTGTAGAAATGCTCCGGGTCACTCCTGCCATGATGGAAGAAAATCGCAAAAATATCGCTAAGGGTAACCCGTCGCAACTTCCCGGGGACTGCTGGGGAATCGCAAAAATAACCAATATGGTCAATCTGCCGAACGCCAAAACCGATGCCAATAACCAGCATATGGCATTTATTTCTACCGATTTGCCCGAAGAAAACTGGCCGTGGCCCACTTCGGACTGGGATTGGCGGGATCGTTTCGCAAAACGTTTACGGGAATATATATCAGGGCTGATCTGGTTCGCTCAAAACGACGAAGCATTACCCAAACATTTCCGGAAAGCCTGTCTTGATTGGGGTTTTGCAAAAGACGAATACACCGATAACGACAACTTCCCGCGCCAGGTGTATGTCCGTGAAGGACGCCGCCTGAAAGGCGAATATTTTTTTACAGCCAATGATGCGATACCTGTTGCTCCCGGCCAGCGTCCTCCGCTTCATGCCAATAGCATCACCGCCAGTCATTATGCGCTTGATTCGCATGCCGTCCGTAAACGGGAATCCGGCAAGGTACATCTCGACGGGTTCCTCAGCTATCCGTCGGCAGTGTATACCGTTCCTTTTGGCGTAATTGTTGCCAAAGATGTAGATAATTTATTGATTCCGGTTCCGGTGTCGGGTTCGCATATCGGTTTTTCCACTTTACGTATGGAGCCGTGTTGGATGGCTTTGGGAGAAGCGGCAGGCATAGCAGCTTCACTTTGCATTGATGGCCGTGTTAAAATCAGGAATATGGACATGAACAGGCTTCAGGGGAAACTTGTAAAGCAAAAGGCCACACTTATCTATTATCGTGATATTGACATGAATGATCCTGATTTTGAAATGGTACAATATATGGGTCTGCGTGGTTACCTTTCCGAATGGGATGCACAGTTAGAAAACGAGACGGATCGCCACTCAGCCAGCCTTTGGGCCACGCTTAGCGGAATGAAGGTCGCCAGTGGCAAAAAAAGAAAAGACGTATTGAACGAAATCTACATGAAATTAAAACAGAACCAATAACCGATGAATAAAATCATAGTTTTAGGTACGGCATATCCGTATCGCGGCGGATTGGCCTCTTTTAATGAAATGCTGGTGCGTAGTCTTATCCGGCAGGGAAAACAGGCAAGCATCATCACTTTTTCGTTACAATATCCCGAGTTATTGTTTCCGGGTAAGACCCAATTTTCCGAATCGCCTGCGCCCGAGGATATACAGGTCACACGTATGATTAATTCGATAAACCCGTTAAACTGGTTGCGTGTGGGACGTTATGTCCGAAAAGCGCGTCCGGATGTGGTTGTTTTGAAATACTGGACGCCATTTATGGCGCCATGTTTGGGAACTATCTGTCGTATTATAAAAAAGAACAAACATACCGTTATCCTGTCGCAATTGGACAATGTGATACCTCATGAAAAACATTTTTACGATCATATACTTACGCGTTATTTTATCAAATCCGTAGATGGTTTTATATACATGTCCCAACAAGTAAAGGATGATTTGGATCATTTCACCACTTCCCGGCCTTCGGTTTTTGCACCACATCCGGTTTTCAGCAATTTTGGGACGAAGATTTCCAAGAGAGAAGCTTGCAGCCAACTCAATATGGATCCGAATGTGCATTATACATTGTTTTTTGGCCTGATCCGTGACTATAAGGGCCTTGACCTAATGTTGGATGCATGGGCATTACTGAAACAAAACGGTTGTACCGGAAACAAGAAATTAGTTGTAGCCGGGGAATTTTACACAGACAAAACAAAATACATCCAACAGATGGAACGCGTGGGTATCCGGGAGGATGTCCTGTTACACGACTGGTTTATCAAGGATGAAGATGTAAAATGTTATTTTTCATTGGCCGACGTCGTGGTGCAACCTTACAAAAGTGCAACCCAAAGCGGAGTAACGCAGATTGCATATCAGTTCGGGGTACCAATGATTGTAACCAATGTAGGGGGATTGTCCGAGATCGTTCCCCATGGCAAGGTTGGGTATGTTGTTGAACCTGATGCCAGCAGCATATTCCATGCGATTAGTGATATATGCCTGAATGACAATCTGCAACAATTCGGTGCAAATATGGAAACAGAGCGGCAACGTTTCACATGGGATTATTTTACTGGTCAATTATCAGAATTATATCGGATAGTTACATCATCTAAATCATAATGTTCCTGTTGATTGAGAATATTTACTATCTCGGTTTATCATAAGGCGCAGTCCTTAATATTTACATTTCATTACATTTTTTAATTTTTGTTAATATTTTCTGTTGCGTTTTATGCAATAATAACCAGTATCTTTGTACCAAGAGGTGTTGAAGGTGAGTGCTCATGTGAAATGAGTGCAATTCCTGACATAAGAAATTATCAATTATCTCGTAACATGATGAAGCAAGTTTCCGGTCCCGCAGCCAGAAGCTTGCTTTTTAGTTGGTATATTTTTGTGGGTATAGCGGATCAATATAAAAAAGCAATGTAAAATCTAATCATTTCATACAGTAGATGAGAACTTAATTTCGACCATCTGAAGATACAAGATCCTTATTTTCCTTTATAAAACATTTCCCTTTTTTATTACAACTTTTATTACGCTCGCCACATTACAGAAATTGGCATTCATATACTCTATTTTGCATTTTTCGCAACTAAAAGATCGACTTGCCAACATCGATGACAATAATTGCACGATAATGGTTGCGATGGCGCAATTTAGCAATACACAAACACAATAGATTCGCATTATGTGTCGAATGATTCGCGTATTGGCCATACTTTTGTATAAGTTTTACATCGCAAGTGGAGAGTGACGGTTTGTAGGCTGATGTAATCTCAAATCTTGTTTTATAGCACCTTATGGAGTAGAGGGTTAATTCACATTAGCAAATATGAATGATCAGAAGATACGGCTTGATGCATGAGATGTGAAGTCAGCTATTATAAAAATAACAATGTCTTTTGGGACAAGCTTCCGATATCCGGGTAATTGGTTGTACGTCCACAGGAAAAACAGTTACTGGGAAGGTGCTGTATTTAATAGAAATATTTGAGATGGTGGAGCGATGAGGCATGATATTGTTACATTCGAAGAGGCCTACGAAATTTTAAAAGATCAGGGCAACAGGGTGTGTCAGGTAACATGGAGTGATGTTGCGGATGAGATTTCTGCCATCCAAAACATAAAAAAACAATTGTCTGTGGTCATTGATCCGGACTTGATTGTATATTTTGTATTGCCTTACCAAAACGTTAATGCATTAAACGTGGAAATGGCGGAGAAGTTTTGTCTGTCACAAACTGTTGGTTGTTACATAACTGGCGACTCGATATCGAATTTGCCTTGTTCAAAAGACATGTTGGATAAGTTGCAGTTTTTCCTGGCCTTTTGCTTTTATTAATCTGAATGTGGGGGCGAATAATATCATTTCCCACTTTAAACCTTACGGGCTTATATCGCTCATATATAAAATATTAAAAATATGGAACAAATGATAATTGTATGTGTTTTTATGATGTTAAGCTCTTATGGAAAATGTTCATTTGCTTTGCTAAGCATCCGAGGCTGACATAGAAAAGGACATGTTATGCATATTAGATATTCTATAATAATGATTTGTAAAAAATGGATCAAAACATTCAGCAAAAATTAATCGCGACCATCCGCAGTTATATGCCAGAAGACAAGAATATTGGTGATTTTCTGGCAGATATTTTACATATTGGGAAAGTATCGGTATACCGGAGAGTGAGGGGCGAAGTGCCTTTTACACTGGACGAAGTTGCACGGATTTCCTCCGAGCTTGATTTTTCCCTCGACAGGATTATCGGTATCAAAAAGCCGAGGAAAGCGATTTTTGATCTACACTTGCTCAGTCAGGCGGAACCTTCCGATACTTATGTCGAAGCGTTACAAAATTATGGTAATCTTCTTCAGAGGATGATAGCCTCAAACAATTTCCATATGAGAGTTGCGCTCAATACGCTGTCATATACTTTTTTGCACAACAAGGCAGAATTATCAAAGTTCCGGTTCTATAAATGGATTTATCAGACACGTAAGGTACAATCTAATTTTTTGTTCTCTGAATTCGATCTTTCCGATAAAGTGATCAGTGCGCAAAAAAGGTATTCGAGTATTGTGCAACATGCGCCGCTTACGACTATTATCATCAGTCACCAGGTTTTCTTGCCAATCATCCGCGATATCAATTATTTTTTTCGCAGAAATCTTCTTTCGGAAAAAGAGTTAGAGCAACTAAAAAGGGAATTGCTTGAAATTGTTGATTATATCGAGGAGCTAACGATCAATGGAGAAACTCCAAAAGGTGGAAAAGTCGAGATATTTCTGTCATCGGTTGACCCAGAGTCGTCTTACCTGCATGTTGAATATGCCGATCAAGCTTATTGCCTGTTGCGGGTGTACTCGATCAATGCATTAGAATCAGTCAATGTTAGTATATGCGACCTGCACAAAGAATGGATAGAGTCATTGAAAAAGTTTTCAGTATTAATTAGCCATAGCGGTGAAATACAACGATTTGAATTTCTGAATAAACAACGCGAACAGATCAAGAAATTGGGAAATAATATGATTGATTAATAAATTTATCGGTATAGGCGCTTAGTGCGCACTAAATAAAAAATGGAGCTACCTTTGTAGCATGGACAAAAGAAATAGATTTATGGGGGTTAATTCTATACATTTTTATGAGCGATTTGCGGAAGAAAATGCCTGTTATCGTTACCTG
>JAVBNI010000182.1:0-17824 GCA_031551645.1 Bacteroidales bacterium
GGTATTTCGCAATGATACCCGCAAGAACGGCGGCCTTTGGCTGGAACTTACTTACAACAACCCGCAGGCAGTCTATTCGCGTCCGGTAAAGAACGTGTTCGGTGTCCGCTGCTTCGACCTGTACGGGCGTGTGGGAATAGCTTACGACGGAGAGCGGGACGTGCTTCTGCTCTCCGATTACGGCGAATACATCCGGGCGGAGCCATAGCCCTTTCGGGGGCTGTTCCCCGCCACGGATAAGAAAAATCAGTAATCACCATCAAAAAAATCAAAGATGAAAAAGATGTTTTTATGCCTTATGGCAATCGCGCTCTGCTGCACTTTTCAGGCACGGGCGCAATGGGCGGTCATCGACCCGTCCAACCTCGCGCAAAATATCCTGACGGTTTCCAAAACCGCCACCACAGCGAGTAATGTAATCAACTCCTTCAAGGAAATGCAGAAGATTTACAATCAAGGTAAGGAATATTACGACAAGTTGCAATCGGTGCATAACCTGATTAAGGATGCCCGCAAGGTCAAGGAAACGGTGGAAATGGTCAGCGAAATATCGAAGATATACGCTACCAGCTATAACAAGATGCTGACAGACCCGAATTTTACGGTTGCGGAACTGGAAGCGATTGGCGAAGGTTATGCGAAACTGTTGAAGGAAAGCGGCAACCTGCTGTCGGACATCAAGAATATTGTTTCGAACTCCAACGGCCTTTCCATGACCGATGCCGAGCGTATGGCCGTGATAGACCAAATACATACGAAAATGGTCGAATACCGCAACCTGACCAAGTATTTTTCCAACAAGAGCATGTCCGTATCCTATATCCGTAGCCGGGAAAAGGGCGATTTGGAAAGAGTGCGAGCATTGTATGGCGAACCGTCCGAAAGATATTGGTAGGCCATGATGCTGCTTGCAATAAATTTCGACAACCTGCATGAGATTCTGCGCAATCTGTATCAGGAAATGCTTCCGCTTTGCGGCGACATGATCGGTGTGGCCAAAGCGGTGGCAGGATTGGGCGCACTGTTCTATGTGGCATACCGCGTATGGCAGGCGTTGGGACGGGCGGAACCTATCGACGTGTTCCCCCTGCTGCGGCCTTTCGCCATCGGGCTTTGCATCATGTTCTTCCCCTCCGTTGTGCTGGGAACGATTAACGCAGTCATGTCGCCCGTAGTAACGGGTGCGCACGGAATACTGGAATCGCAGATAATGGACGTACACGATTTGCAAAAACAGAAAGAGCAGTTGGAATACGATGCGCGGGTGCGGGAAGGGAAAGCATGGCTGGTCAACAGTGAGGAATACGACCGGAAAATGGAAGAATTGGGAATATGGGATATTGGGGAGATTATCGGCATGTGGGCGGAACGCACTTGGTACGATATGAAACAATGGTTCCGGCAGTTGGTTCGGGATTTCTTCGAACTGCTGTTTAACGCTGCATCCCTGACGATTGATACCCTGCGCACCTTCTTTTTGGTGGTACTTGCCATATTGGGGCCGTTGTCGTTCGCACTTTCAATATACGACGGTTTTCAAGCTACGCTGACGCAATGGATTTCCCGGTATATCTCGATTTACCTGTGGCTGCCGGTAGCCGACCTGTTTTCGGCGGTGCTGTCCAAAATACAGGCATTGATGCTGAAAACGGATATTGCCCTGCTGCAAGACCCGTCATACGTGCCGGACGGTTCGAACGGGGTGTACATCATTTTCCTCATCATCGGGATTATCGGGTATTTCAGCATTCCGACGGTATCGGGCTGGATTATACAGGCCGGAGGCGGTGGCAGCTACAACCGCAACGTGAATACCGCAGCCGTAAAGGGTGGCGCCTTGGCAGGCGGTCTTGCCGGTTCCGCAGCAGGGAATGTGTCGGGACGCTTACTCGGCAGGAAGTAAAACCCCACCAATCTCCCCGAAAGGGAGGCTTTGAAAAACAATTAAAACAGTAAAAACAAATGGAATTTAAGTCATTAAAAAACATCGAAACGAGTTTTAAGCAGATACGCTTGTTCGGTATCGTGTTTCTGGTGGTTTGTGCCGCCCTCACCGGTTATTCCGTGTGGTCGTCGTACAACTTCGCCGAAGCGCAGCGCCGGCGTATCTACGTGCTCGACGGGGGCAAGTCGCTTATGCTGGCTTTGTCCCAAGACCTTTCGCAGAACCGTCCGGTGGAAGCCCGCGAACATGTGCGCCGCTTTCACGAACTGTTCTTTACGCTCTCACCCGACAAAGCCGCCATCGAATCCAATATCAACCGCGCCCTGTTCCTGGTGGATAAGAGCGCCTACAAGTATTATTCGGACATGGCGGAGAAAGGGTACTACAACCGCATTATTTCGGGGAATATCAACCAGACGGTTACGGTTGATAGCGTGGCGCTCGACCTTACCGGTTATCCGTACCATGCCGTGACCTACGCCCGGCAAATGATTATCCGTGCCTCGAATATCACCGAACGCAGCCTTGTCACGCGCTGCAACCTGGTTAACTCGGTGCGCTCGGACAACAACCCGCAGGGGTTTACGATGGGAAAATTTGAAATCATTGAAAACCGCGATGTGCGGGTATTGGAAAGATAGTGAGCCATGATAAGAAAATTATTTAGTAAGCTAAACAAATGGCTGGAAGACGGCCTACGCGGTCTGTTGGGACGTATGACGCCCGACCGCCGCGTGATCCTTGTGCTGACCATGTTCTTTGTATTCGGCGGGTTGTCGATTTACATGACCGTAAGCAGTATCTACAACTTCGGCAACCGGAACGGAAACCGGTTGGAAATCGAGCGTATCGAATCCCTGCAACTCCAAAAGGAGCAAAGGGACAGTATTAACCAATTAAACAATCATGACGATGGAACAGGAGAATTTGAATAACGGGATGCCACCGCCGGAACCGGCGGTAGCGCCCGAAGATAAAAACGAAGGCAAGCCGGAAGCTCCGAAGTCGGCTCCGAAACCGGCAAAGCCGAAAAAGGAATTGACCCCGGCAGAAATGCAAAAGCGTAAGAAAATGCTCATCATGCCGCTGTTCTTCCTGATTTTCGGCGCGGCCATGTGGCTGATTTTCGCCCCGTCCGGCAAGGATAAGGAGAAAGAAGCGCAGCAAGCCGGGCTGAATGTGGAACTGCCGATGCCCAAAGACGACGGGCTGGTGTCCGACAAGCGCGATGCTTACGAACGGGAAGCCATGCAGCAAAAGGAGCAGGAACGGATGCGGAATTTGCAGGATTATTCGTACCGGCTTTCCGAAGCGGAAGAAAAAGCCAAAGTCGAGGTTCCGCAGTCCCCGGACTATTACGAAGCCCCGTCCCGTCCTGCTTCTTCGCAACACACTTCCTCTATCCGGTCTTCAACAGCAGCTTATCAAGACATCAACAAGCAGATAGGCGAATTTTACGAAGACCCGAAAGCGGATGAGCAAACACCGTCCGCTTTGGAGGGGCGGATGCAGGATTTGGAGCGTAAACTGACAGAAGCCGAGGAAGCCAAGCGCATGGAAGACGAACAGACCGCTTTACTCGAAAAGTCCTATACGATGGCTGCAAGGTACATGCCTCCGCAGGCGGAGCAAACAAGAGAAAACGCCGCTGTTCCCGGCACGAAAGACAAGGTGATCGCTCAACCTGTGAAACAGGTGCAACAAAATGTGGTATCGCTGCTGGCGGCGCCAATGCCGGATGATGAATTTATTTCGGCGTACAGCCAACCGCGCAACATGGGCTTTATTACCGCTGCCGGAAATGAAGGTGTCCGGGATAAAAACAGCATCCGTGCCTGTGTCTATCAAACCGTCACGCTGACGACCGGGAAAGAATTGCAAATACGTCTGTTGGAGCCGATGCGGGCGGGGGATATGCTGATTCCTGCCAATACGGTTGTTACCGGGACGTGTCGGATCGGGGGCGAACGGATGGAAGTTACGGTCAGCAGCATCCAGTATGCCGACAATATTATCCCTGTGGAAATATTGGTGTACGATACCGACGGACAGCGCGGAATATCCGTACCCGGTTCGGACGAAATCAATGCCGCCAAAGAAGTCGCCGCGACGATGGCGAACTCGGCCGGAACCAGTATCATGATTTCCGATAATGCGGGATCGCAATTAGCTGCCGATATGGGAAAGGGGCTGATTCAGGGAGCATCGCAGTATGTGAGTAAGAAAATGAGCGTGGTGAAAGTAACGCTGAAAGCGAATCACCGCTTATTGCTACTCCCTAAAACGCAATAAACAGCAATAATAAATGGGTCTGTGACCCCCACTAAAAAATCATTTTGTCAAACAATTAAAATTATCAGTAATGAAGCGAATTATTTTGATGCTTGCTATTGTAGCAAGCGCCTTTACTGCCACCGCGCAGGAAAACAACAACGAAACGGTTCCGGCCGTGCAAACTACGCCCTCTACCGGCGACTATTATCAGGGCTATACACGCCCGCTTACGTTCAACCGGATGATACCACCGTATGCACTGGAAGTGACGTTTAATAAGACGGTGCATGTGATATTCCCGTCCGCTATCCGTTACGTGGACTTGGGTTCTTCCGACCTGCTGGCGGCGAAAGCCGACGGTACAGAAAACGTGTTGCGTGTGAAAGCTGCCTTACGTGATTTCTCGCGCGAAAGCAATCTGGCAGTGATTACCGAAGACGGAAATTATTACACGTTCAACGTGAAATATGCCGATGAGCCTGTAAAGTTATCCGTTGAAATGACCGACTTTCTCCATGACGGCGAAGCCGTCAACCGTCCGAACAATGCCCTGCAAGTGTATATGCAGGAATTGGGGCAGGAATCGCCGCTGTTGGTAAAGCTGATTATGCTGTCCATTTATAATAACAACGACCACGAAATCAAACATATCGGTTGCAAGCGATTCGGTATCCAACACACGTTGAAAGGAATTTACACCCACAATGAGTTACTGTATTTTCATCTCCAATTGAAAAACTCGTCCAATGTGCCGTTCAATGTTGATTTTATCACGTTCAAAATCGTCGATAAGCAGGTCGCCAAGCGTACCGCCATTCAGGAACAGGTTCTTTGGCCGCTCCGCGCCTACAACAACCTGATGCTGATTAACGGGAAACATACCGAACGCATGGTGTTTGTGTTGCCGAAGTTTACCATTCCCGACGATAAGATGCTGGTGGTGGAACTGAACGAACAGAACGGCGGGCGGCACCAACGTTTTACCGTGGACAATGCCGATTTGGTACGCGCCAAAGTGATTAACGAACTCAAAGCGAAATAGGTATGATGCGTACAACAATTATTCTTACGCTTGCTTTATGCTTCGCCCTCACGGGCGGGGCATACGCGCAGCGTTGCTTACCCGGTATGCGGGGCATACAGGTAACAAGCGGCATGGTGGACGGTTTTTATTCGTCCTCGAACAAAAATGAAACGGGTTATTACTACGGCTTGTCTATGGCGACCTACGCCAAGCACGGCAATAAATGGGTGTTCGGGGCGGAGTATCTGCAACGGAATTATCCTTACAAGGAAACACGTATTCCGGTGACACAGTTTACCGCTGAAGGCGGGTATTATCTGAACATCCTGTCCGACCCGTCAAAGACGTTTTTCCTTTCGTTGGGTGGCTCGGCGGTGGCGGGTTACGAAACGGTGAATTGGGGCGACAAGCTGCTGTTTGACGGCTCGTCGCTCCGAAACCGCGACCGCTTTGTGTTTGGCGGTGCGATTACTTTGGAAGTGGAAACCTACCTGACCGACCGCGTGGTGTTGCTCCTGACGTGGCGCGAGCGCTTCCTGTCAGGCTCGGATGTTTCAAAGTTTCATACACAGTTCGGGATCGGATTAAAATTCATCATCAATTGACGCATGGTACTCCTCGAATTATTCTCGGGAATCGGCGGATTCGGCAAAGGATTGGAAGATGCCGGATTCGCCTTCGGGAAAATCTATTTCTCGGAGATCGACAAACATGCCATTGCCAATTATAAACATCACTTCAAACATGCACAATATCTCGGAAAAGTTGAAAACGTCCTTCAATCGGACATCGAACGACCCGACATCATCACTTTCGGATCGCCTTGCCAGGATTTCAGCGTTGCCGGTCGACGCAAGGGGATGTCCGGACAAAGAAGCAGTCTTATCTCACAAGCAATTGCCGCAGTATCTCACTTCCAACCGGACGTTTTTATCTGGGAAAACGTTAAGGGAACATTCACCTCAAACAATGGCGAAGATTTTTGGGCGATTATCCAAGCCTTTGCCGACATTGGGGGTTATGAGTGCGAATGGCAACTTGTTAATACATCATGGGTACTACCCCAAAATCGAGAGCGGATATACCTTGTCGGACATCTTCCAGAACGTTTCGGAAATTGGAAAGAAATATTTCCTTTCGCCGAAAGCTGTAATCTTATTGAAAGAACGGATGCAGCAAACGCGAACGGGATTAAAGCCCCGCTTTGCGGAACAATATCTACCCGCTTCGGCGGACGCCCCACCGACACGTTCGTTTTAATGGAGCCGAAAGGGAATGTCGCCTTCGAAAATCTCATCAACGGGAAACAGGTCAGACGCTTTACGGAAATAGAATGTGAACGTCTGCAAGGTTTTCCCGATGACTGGACAAGGCTCGGCGATTACGACGGAACCGTCAGGGAGATTTCTTCCACCCAACGTCACAAACTCATCGGTAATGCGGTTTCAAAAGTAATGGTGGAATTGATAGGACACAGGCTGTTGTATAATTTCAAAAATCGGGAAAGATGAAAAATGACGAGTGGTACACGCCTGCGGAGATTATACAATCATTAGGCGAATTTGATTTAGACCCTGCAACCTCACCGGAAGCATATCGACAAAACCGTTCGGCAAAACAGTTCTATACCGCCGAAGAAAACGGTTTGAATAAGGAATGGCTCGGTAGGGTATGGCTCAATCCGCCTTACTCCAATCCGCTGATACAGCAGTTCCTCACCAAGATGGCCGAACATAATAACGGTATCGCTTTGGTTTTTGCCAAAGTCGAAGCCAAGTGGTTCCACGACATTGTGCTTCGCCATGCTACGGCAATTAAGTTCCTGTATGACCGCGTACGGTTTTTCAGGCCGGACGGTACGCAAGGGTTACAGCCGAGAAACGGCTCCATGCTTATCGCATACGGGACGGAGAATGCCCGGATACTCTCCGGCAATGCCCTTAAAGGGAAATTCTTGTATTTGTAAAATCAATTAAAAAATAATCACAATGAGAAAGATAAAAAGTTTTTTCGGAATAACGGCGTGGCTGGTGGCGATCATGCTGCTGGCCTTAGCCTGTAACGACGATATGGATATTCGTGCATGTTACCTGTTTGATTTGGAAACTATGCCGGTGCAGAAGAAAATCAGCACGGGTGAAACGGCGGAGATACGCTGCCAACTTGTAAAAGAAGGCAACTACCGGGACGCAAAGTTTTTCATTCGCTACTTCCAGCCCGATGGTAAGGGCGAGCTTCGTATGAACGACGGAACGGTGTTCAAGCCGAACGACCTGTATCCGCTGAAAAAGGAAACATTCCGGCTGTATTATACCTCGTATTGCACCGACCGGCAAACAATCGACGTGTATGTGCAGGATTCGTTCGGGCAAGTCATTCAAAAGACTTTTTCGTTCCAGAACGAGGGGACGGAAGAAGAATAAAACGGAGTAGTACGCAAGCGTCCGGAGCAATTCGGGCGCTTGCCATTATAAATTTAGGCAATAATATACCACTTCACACCAATCTAAAGAAATGAAGATTGATTTCAATCAGATATATTATGGAGATTGCCTTGAAATAATGCCATTTATTGACGATTCATCAATCGATATGGTATTATGCGATCTTCCCTATGGGACAACGAATTGTTCTTGGGATATAGTCATTCCATTTGAGCCACTTTGGGTACAATATCAACGTATTATCAAAAAAAATGGGGTCATTGTATTATTTGGAAGTCAGCCATTCACGAGTAGACTTATTATGAGCAATCCAGAGTGGTTTAAATATGAGTTGATATGGGAAAAAGAAAAACCATCCAATTTTTGTTTTGCCAAATTTGGCGTAATGAAATATCACGAAAACATATGTATTTTTTATGATCGTGAGCACACCTATAATGCACAGATGACTATCGGAAAACCCAATCACAGCGTTGGGCGGGGGATCAGGCGAAAAGATAATGAGTCGGGCGCAAACATGAAGATGGTTAGCGTAAAAACAGACGGATTAAAGCACCCGAAAAGTGTTGTAAAATTTAATAGGGAATCAAAGCCGATTCATCCTACACAGAAGCCTGTTGCTCTATTGGAATTTTTGATTGCAACATTCTCCAACCCAGGAAATGTTGTATTAGATAATTGTGCTGGTTCTGGGGCTACGGGGGTTGCGGCTCGAAATCTTGGACGAAATTACATTATGATAGAGAATGATGCCAAGTACATTCAGATAATTCAAAATAGACTTCAATCATAGTCCTTGATATATCCCAATATGAAGTACATAACATTATTTTTCGCCGTTTTACTGCATTGTCCGGTATCTGTACGTGGGCAGCCGAATAATTCTACAAACAGAAAATCAGAAACCGAAACATTTATGGGAACGATTTACTCGGCATCGGAATTTCGGCAAATAGCGGATTCCCTGCAAATGTCTGTTGCCGAATTATCCTGTTATCCAGTCATTTCCCCGGTCATGAACCCGTCTGTTTCGTCCGGTTTTGGAAATCGCAAACACCCGATTTATAAAAGGCAAAAGTTTCACACAGGAATTGATTTTGCGGAGGCAAAGGGTACTCCTGTATATGCAACTGGCTGTGGGGTTGTCATCCGCAAGGGGTATAATTCGGGATATGGGAATTTTATTGAGATTCAACATGCTGGCGGTTTCCGCTCATTCTATGCACACCTAAACAAAATACTGGTGAATACGGGGGATTCGGTGTTTATGGGTAAATACATTGCTTGTGTGGGAAACAGCGGGATTGTAACGGGTAGCCATCTGCATTATGAAATCAGGAAAGGTAATCGCTTTCTGAATCCAGTGGAATGGTGCTGTTGTTTGCTGGAAGTGTTAAAATCTGAATAAGTTATATGCATGTTCCGCAGCAAGGATCAGCAGTTGATTGACATGTACATGCAGGATTCGGTCGTTATTATTTAATAGGATGAAGATTCCAACGGACTTTGGGAAATAGGGTAATTCAAAACATCTAAAAACATGGAGCGTTTGTCTTAATTTAAACAGCATCATGGAAGTAAACGCCAATGAAAAAAAAAACGAATTAAATTTTGTAAGTTTGCACACTTATTCTTTAAATTAAGGGGTGTTATGCCGCAAAAAACAGGTATTGACATATTTTCAGGTGCTGGTGGACTCAGCTTAGGAGCTGAATGGGCTGGCATTAGAGTTTCTTATGCTATTGAGATAGAAAAGAACTCTGCTGAAACATATCAGAGAAATCATCCTAATACTAATGTAATAATAAACGACATTCGAGATATTAACCCAAAAAAACTTACAAAAGAGAATAAGACATTTATTTTATTTGGTGGGCCTCCCTGTCAAGGATTCTCAACTTCTAATAGAAAAACGAGAAACGAAAAAAATAGCAACAATTCTCTTTTTCAGGAATTTTTACGGTTTGTTTCCGAGTTATCTCCTAAATGGATTTTATTTGAAAACGTTGAAGGAATAGTAAATTACAACAATGGGAAAACCTTAAAGCAGATAAAAAAATCATTGATGGATATAGGTTATCACCTTTCTGACGGAGTACTATATGCTTCGGATTATGGTGTACCCCAAAAAAGGAATAGGTATTTCATTGTCGGGAATAATGTTGGTATTGACTTTCAATTTCCAGAACCACAATCTTTAACAATAACTGTTAATGATGCTATTGGAGATTTACCTCTTATCGAAAACGGTTGTCAGGAAGAAAAATTGCCGTATAGGAAAATTACGCCAAGTAAATATGCCACACAAATGAGAAACGGGAACAAATACAGTCTGCAAAATTACGTTTCCCAAAGTATGCCGCATATTGTCGAGCGTTTTAGCTATATAAAACAAGGAGAAAATTGGAGAGCAATTCCGGACGAATTAATGGCAAATTATAAAAATAAATCTCGTTGTCATAGTGGAATTTATAAGAGATTGGTTGCAGATAAGCCCTCTGTGGTAATATCTAATTACCGAAAAAATATGCTCATCCATCCTTTTTCAAATAGAGGATTATCCGTAAGGGAGGCTGCAAGGCTTCAAAGTTTTCCTGACGATTTTATTTTTGAAGGGAGTATACATTATATTCAACAACAAATTGGAAATGCAGTGCCTCCGCTATTAGCAAAGGCAATCTTTGAACAAATATTAAAATTAGATAAGAAAAATGAATTTTAATGAAAATACTACAATAGAGGATTGGTTTTGTTCCCAACCTCAATTAAACGGTAAAAACTATGTATCGCAATACAATTGCATTAAGGGGATATTAGACCCTATTCAAGATGAAATTAAAGCGGTTGTTGCCAAGATAGACCCGACAATATATTTGAATGCTCATGGAAGTGCCCATATAAAAACGGTTGTTGAAAGGTTAACGATGCTTCTTGCTCACAATGAGATAAATCTGTCAATATATGAAACATATTTACTTTTACTTTCTGCTCAATTTCACGATATAGGACATATAATTAATGGAAGAGATACTCATGCTGATGATGCAGGAAAGATAATATCAAAAATTAGTCACCAATTGCTTAATGCTGTTGACAAAAAAATTGTATTTGATATTGCTTCTGCTCATTCTGGGAAGAATAATCCAATAGGTAAATTACCTATTACAGATACCATTTCAAATGAAAAGATAAGATGCAGGCTCCTCTCCGCTATTCTTCGTTTAGCAGATGAACTGGCTGACGGAACAGAGAGAGCTTCCAATTTTTTATTAGAATCAGGTGAAGGAAAAGGACAAATTCCTGACGAAAGTAAAATCTTTCATGTATTCTCTCATTGTCTCAATTCATTTTATGTGGACTTCGAAAGTCATGAGGTGCGTATGAGATTTTTCTTATATAAAGAACATGTTCAAAGTAAATATAGGAAAAAAACAGATAACCTATTTCTTATAGACGAAATATACAATAGAACACTCACAACATTTACAGAATGCTTATATTACAATAGGTTTGTTCCCGAGTCAATTAGATTAAACTCTGTTAATGTTGAAATCAAATTTTTAGCATCCGAATACCCATTCCTAGATTTTTGTGACCCAATAAAGTATAAGATCGAGGAACAGGGATATCCAACTCTTGCATCTTGTGATATTTTTGAAATATGTAAAGATGAGTTGGTTAAAGATGGCACAAGGGTAGATGGACAATATGTTTTTAATAAACTATAGCCTATTATTATATTATGCAACAAATAGTTAATCCATTTGAGATAAAGACCCCGGAACAAAATTCGGCACAAGATATTGTTGATTTGTTTGTGGATGTTTTTACGGACTTCAAGCAAGTATTGGAAAAAGGACATACTTTTTTGAATGGGCCAAGAGGTTCAGGAAAAAGTATGATGTTTAGGTACATTATGCCTGATTGTCAAATCATCGCAAAAAAGAAAGAGATTACTACACTGGATTTTTTCTCTATATATGTTCCTATTAAATTAACTAATATCAATCTTCCCGATTTAGGTAGATTAGAACATCATGCAAAATTTATTTTGAACGAACACCTGCTTGCTACATATGTTGTTTCAAAAGCGATAGAATCAATATTAAAGGTTTTTGATGGAAAACTAAATGAGTACACATCTGAAATTAAAAGTTTTTTTGAAAAGGATTTTTTACGTTTAGTATCTTATTCCGGTTATAAATTAACAGAAGCAAATGCTAATTCAGGAGAAGAATACTTTCAGCAGATGGCAACTGTTATTAGCGAAATGAACAGGGAGTGCCTTAGGTATTGCAAAGATATAGCCTTGTCAAAAGACGTATCTGAGGGATATTTCGGTTCAATTGTTGATTTTATGGATTTTGTGTATCCGTTATTTACAAAATTGAAATTACTACCATTTTTCCCTCAAGATAACCCGCTTTTTATTCTCATTGATGATGCGGGGTATCTTAACGAGCCTCAAACAAAAGTTTTAAACACCTGGGTTTCATATAGGACAACAAAAGATATTTGTTTTAAGATTTCCACACAATTAGACTACAAAACCCACTTGACTGTAAATGGGAAAAGAATAGATTCTCCTCATGATTATTCTGAAATAAATATCTCAACAGTATATTCCAGCACTAAAAGTCGTTATAATGAACGGATAGAACAGATTGTAAAACGAAGGATTCATAAGTATTTAGGATTTCCCTTGGATGATATTGATGTAAATAAATTTTTCCCAGAAGATGAAAAGCAAAGGCTTGAAATTGAGAAATTATCCGAAGAAATAAAACAAAAAAATCACAATCCGGATAAATCATACGCTGGAGTTGATGCTGTTAAAAGATATGCGGTTCCGGATTATATCAAAAAATTGCAACAAGAGCATCGTTCCGGATTTAATTACAGCTATGCGGGTTTTGACCAATTAGTCGCAATTTCTTCCGGCATAATACGCCATTTTTTAGCACCGGCTCAAGAAATGTTCTCTGAAACAATTTCAATTAATGGGAACAATCTTCCTGATTTTATTTCCGATTCGATTCAAGACAGGATAATAAAAAAATATTCAACAGAGTTTCTTACGGATGAGTTTGATAAGATTAGAACAGACAATACCGGTACAGACTTAATAAATGCTGATAAGTTGTACAATCTTATTGATTCTTTAGGAGAATTGTTTCACAAGATACTTGTTTCAAATGTATCCGAGCGAAGGGTTTTTTCCGTAGCATTGACAGATAGGCCAGATGAAGACCTTAGAGAAATACTTGATATGGGAGAGCAATATGGCTATTTGCATAAAAGCACCATTGGAAACAAACAAGGAACAGGAAGAAACAGATTGTATATATTAAGCCGTATTTTAGCACCTCATTTCAAACTTGACCCACGGAGTTTTGCAGGATACCAATTTATGGAGAGCGCAACCCTGAAAATAGCTCTGACTGATAAAAAGAGGTTCTTAAATGTATTCTCTAAAAAGTTAAATGAGGAAAAAGTGAGTATGCCCAGTTTATTCGACAATATAGATGATTGATTATTATGAAGAGGATTGATTTATCAGAAATAAATAATTCATTAGTTGGATTTGATTTATTTATATGCGATTCCAGTTTTGAAAGCAGATGTTTGGAGGTTGCTAATCGTATCAATGCTGAACAATTCAAAAAAATTATTATCTGTCATTTTGAAGATAATTATGTTGAGGCTAATAACAATCTCGAAAAATTAAAAGAACTTTTCAGCAATAGTGTAGTTGTGATTTTATCCAAAAATGACCCTTTGTCAAACTATGATAAGATTTACGATGAAATTATTAATTCTGAATGCAACAACGTTTTATTTGATATATCAACATTTACAAGAGAAAATTTCCTAATAATTTTGCGTCTTTTTAGGCAAAGTTTATTTCAGGATAAAAACCTTACGCTTTGTTATAATCCATCCGATAAATATTCTTCTTTGTCAGGAGGTGAGCTCAGTGATTTATGGCTATCAAAAGGCGTTCAAGGCATTCGTGCCGTATTGGGCTATTCAGGGGATTTTTCTCCAATTAAGAATTTAATGCTTATTGTTCTTGTCGGTTTTGAAGCAGAAAGAGCACAAATTATAATAGATAATTTTGAGCCGGATATCTTATACATAGGAAAAGCATCTCATTCAAATAGCGGTAATGCAGAATTAGGAAATATAAACAAATATAACTTTGATAAAATATTTAAAACGAATCCTGAAGCAAATGAATTTGAGTTCTCTTGTGTGGAACTTGATTTCACTGTGAGTGCATTGTGTGGTATAATAGAAAAAAACAAAGACAAATATAATATTGTAATAAGCCCATTAAACAATAAGTTATCTACATTGGCTGTAGCATCTGCTGTCTTTAAATATCCTGAAGTACAAATTTGCTATGCATCCACCAATTTGTACAATATAGAAGCATACTCAACACCTTCAAATTTTATCTACACAATAGATGCGAAAGAACTATTGTGATCAATTAGACTGAATTTACGGTTTTTGTTACTTTTTTTCGCATTGTGCAGGTGCTCATGAAAAAGTAACGGGCAGTTTTTTCCGCCCGTATTGGTTCTTTGCTGCTACTGTTGCAGTTGCTTTGCTTCGTTTTCGTACACGTACCAGCTATCCCGGTAGCCTTTATCCCCCAAGAGGTTGAAAGCGCCCCACAGCCCGCTGCGGTCGGCGTATCGCTTTGCCTGTGATATGCTGTCAAAGATGCCCAACCGCTTAAAGCCGATAAACAATTTGAATTTTCCGGGTTGCTTGCGGTGTTCCTCTACTTCGTGCCGGAGCATGTTGTAAATGGTGGCGTAGTTCTGCTTTTTCTGCTCCAACTTGGCTTTTGCCTTTGCCAGCCGTTCATCGGTGGCGGCATCAAAAAAGAGGTTGGCATGCGTTTCATGCTCCACGTACTGCGCTATGGCGCGTTCTACTTTCGTTATCTGCGCCTTTGCCGCCGTTACCTGTCCTATCAAGCTTCCGAAGCCTGTCATCAGGCCGGAACGCTTGTCATAATAGGAGTGGTAAACCATGATGTTTTTGCGCGGGTGCTGGCAGACTAACTTAGCATGTCGCCAGTCAATCACCCATTGCCAACGTTCCAGCATCCGGCGCGGCAGGTCGATTTCGTGGAATCGCTCTATCGTCCGGTCTGCGCCCCGTACCTGAAAGGAGATATGTACCCAATGTTCAACTTCCAGTTCCTTCTCCGCCTTTGCGATGTCTTTCGCATACTGCATATATTCGTCAATCATATTTTTTGGTATTATGGGCGGATTGCTCCGCCCGGTTTGTTATTGAAATAAATTATTTAGCATCCATTCTGTTTCATACGCCCAAAGCTGGTAACCTTTTACGATTCTGCGCCGGATGACTTCTTTTTGTCCAACCATTTCGGAAGCCTTTTCAAGCAGTTCCTTATCGCTGAATGCCTGCGCCCGGTCGATGAGAAAATCAACC
Source organism: Bacteroidales bacterium (assembly GCA_031551645.1). Lineage (GTDB taxonomy): Bacteria > Bacteroidota > Bacteroidia > Bacteroidales > UBA4181 > JAIRLS01. The sequence continues at coordinate 15,164 of JAVBNI010000182.1, forward strand.
ATTTCGTCTTTCTGTTCGTGCAGGTCGTCTATCTCATTGCAACGTTCCTCGTATTGGCCTTTCAGGACGTTAATCGTCTTGAATAGTTCTGCAACAAGGCGGCTGTTCCCGCACTTTTTGAACTCTTTGCAAAACTCGTCCTTGTCCATTTCGCCTGCCGCCATGTATATGGCTTCGATTGTTTGGTACTCTTCGATTGTCGGGGTTAAGCCTGTCCTTTCGATAAATTCTTGATGGTTCATGATTTGTGGTATTATGGACGGATTGCTCCGCCCTGTTGTTATTACTCTTGTTTCCTTATCCATTCGTCCCGACGGGTTCGGCACCGTTCCAACGTGGTGTCCACACAACTGAATAGCTCGCCGCTCGTGTGGCGGTAGTCGTATTGGTAATACTCACAGCGCGGACGGTGTGCGGGTCTGAATGCGGTATAGTTCTCGCGCCCTTCGGGGCAAACGGAACATCCGTTTACATTGATGGAGTTCATATTGTTGCTTATTTTAAGGTTGATAACCGTTCTTCTATCTCGTCATACAGGTCATTGAACCTGTCCTGATATTCCTCGTAAAATGAGCCGTTTTCGTCGAACATATCATCGAGGGGAATACTGTATTCGCTTACGAGGGCGATGTCTGCCAGTTCGCACACAATTTCCATGAAAAGGCTGTGTTTATCGTCTTCGCACAGGTCGATGTTTCCTGCTTCAGCTTGTTGCCATTGGTAAATGTTTTTTCGGTCGCTTTCGGGCAGGTTTTGCCAAAACATTTCTGCTTCTGATTCATCGTAAATCCCTGTTATAAGCGATTTAACATCCATTGCCAATGCTGTCCACCATTCGTTTACCGTTGCTATATTTTCCATTTCTTTAGGTTTTGTGGGGCGGATTGCTCTGCCCCGGTTGATGATTGTTATTTCTTCTGTGACAAGTCAATAAGGCGGTCGAAATTCTTTATAAGGACTTTCTCACGATTGCGATAATAGGCTCTATACTCCGGCTCTATTTCCTCATGATCCCGGATTTCGTACCATCCGTTCATATACTTGGTTTTCCACCCGATAATCCTCTCTGTTTCGGGCAGATGCAGATAGCCCTTTTTGCACAAAGCAATTAAGAGGTCAATTTTTGCGGGTATTGTTTCCAACCAAAAACTGTCGCTCCCGGTTTCAATGAATACCTCCATTCTCGACTTATTTACAGTCGTGTCAATCTCTTTAATGAACCCCAAAATCGTCATTAACAGATAATCCGCTGCGCTGTCGTTTTGATAAATCCCTGTTCCCCATGTTCCCATAATATTTGGTTTTGTGGGGCAGCGTTTCCACCGCCCCGTGTGAATAATCTGTCTTTAATTGAGGTTTACTAACTTGCGTAAATCGTCCTCTTTACTCTTTTGGAATATCCATCCTGCGCACTTGTTACCGTTCAGGGTGAGGTACTTGTTGAAGCGTCCGCCCAATGCAGAAAGCTGTTCTTTGATGGCTTTCGTGTCGCCGAAAATGGCTACTGCTTTCTCGGAATAATCGACAATGGTGTAATCGCCTGTTACCGGCTCTGCTGTTTCGGTCGCTGTTGCCGTCTGCGGGACGGTTTTGATGCGGATGTTTGCCTCGTCCCCTGCGGTGTAGGCAAACCGTTCAATGAAGCGTTCACGGTCGTAAATCCGCTCTTTTTCGATAATCCAACCCCTGTATTTGCTTTCGCCCAAATAGTAGCCATGACCGCCCGTGTAGTTTTCGCGGTGTTCGTAATCCTCGTTTTTTTCGGTCAGGTAGGCAGTTTCTTCGAAGTTTCCCGCATGGTTACGCATTTCCTGAAAGTTGTTTTGCGTGTGGGTGGAAAAGCCCAAAATCACGGTACGGACGGTTCTTGATGCGTAATAATCGGTTTGCGAATCGGATTGATCTTCCCGCTCACATGCAATAATGGCTGCTTGCGCGTTGGCGGGAATCAGGTCTTTGAGGCGTTCCCGTCCAATGGCTGCAACCTGTTCTTGCCGTTGTTTCTCCAGTTGTTCGGCTTCCCGTTCCGCTTTGGCTTCCGCCTGTGCTTCTTCCCGAAGTATTGCCACCTCGAAAGCGTCCATAAATTGCGGGTTTACATCATCGTAATACATACCTATCCCGAATTTCTCACTCAACGGGCGGATTAAGTCGGACGTGCTGAACTCCTTTGTACGCAGGTTTATCAACTTATACGTGATGCCCCATTGGCTTTTGGCGATTGGGTACACAATGTACTTATCATAACTGTATCCCTCCAATTGGATAACCTGATTGACTTCTACAGTCTGAATATCGGTGTCTATTTCCCTGTTTGCACCTAATAAAAATTGCTTTGCCATGACTATGAATTTTTGATTGTTAAAAAATGATTGTTATTAAAAGCGTGATTACCACAGCCGGAATGAGAAGCGAGAGAAGGCAGGAAAGAAGCCCTTTCAGTAACCTGAACCCGATGTAAAGCCCCGTGACCACCGCCACGAAAGCCCAGCCCCACAGTGAGAATCCTGCGACTGCAATCCCAATTTTCAGAACCCAACCTATGCTAATTGGAAGGTAGGAGGATCGATGTTTCATATTTTTTTCTGCTCGTATCATGATTTCTGACCTTTTTTTTATCGCTATGCCGTATCGGAGCCGGTAAGGAGTGTTCGAGTTTCA
>JAVBNI010000149.1:0-3515 GCA_031551645.1 Bacteroidales bacterium
AACCGCCGGCCGACATGACATCTGAGAAATGGCGTGGGGTAACGGATGGTTGGACGGCGAAGCCGCCCAACCTTCCTTTCCCATTTTACCTGTGCGTGAAATCACCATGTCGACTAAGCAAACGAGGTCCGAGTTTGCATATGGAGACATCTCATAGTTATTGTTTACCTTATAATATTTATTAAATAATAACTACTTATACTATCAACCTCAACCATTTGTCAAGGTTTGGGTAACAAGGGCGGACGGCTTTGCGATTTGGCTTTTTTCTGTATCTCTATCTGTTTGACAAACAACATAGGCGATATGCACGAAACCTGCAACGAACCCGATTCGGCACCACAGAGACCAATAAAATAACCATAGTCACCCCCAGCCTGTTCAATCTGTGAAAATATGGCCAACGGAGTACCAACCAGGTCGACACCGCGTACCAGTTCGTCGGGACGGCCATCGGCATATACACGGTATACCTCATTGGGAGTCACGTTGAATGCATTGGGTGAATAACGTCCTGTCTGTGTGAAACCACCCGTAACGCCAGCAAAATAATAACCGTATTCTTTCGACTGTTTTTTAAGTTCTTCACGTAGAGCCTGTCGCAAGTCTTTTTCGGTTTTACCCAACGACGATTCGATAATCAGATTCGATTGCCGTGCCACAGGGTTAAGCCCGGGAGCGGCACGTCCGTGTCCGTTTGACGCAGGAAAGTTTTCAATTGGGACACGCGACATCAGGAAATCTTTCAGAATACCGTTTTCTACTAACATTACCTTTTGCCCTTTCACTCCTTCGTCATCGTAGGCGTAATGTCCGTTGATCTCATGTCCCTTAAATTTATTGATGGTCGGATCCATATATACGGTCATGAATCCGGGCAAGACTGTTTCGTCAACTTTGCGTTTGAAAGTCTGTCCATCGGTTTCCTGCCTCATACGCTGACCTTCCACCCGGTGACCAAAAATCTCATGAAAAAATACTCCTGACGCCTCGGATGACAATAATGCCGGCCCAGAAAAAGCATCTACCACCGGAGCATCTTTCAATCTTTTCAGTTTAGCAACCAACATTTCAGCTTCCCGGACAACTTCTTTATCAGAAGGCAGGTGATTGGCCGTCAATGCAAACCATGTCTTATATAACGGAAGTTCCATGCCATCGTCGGCTTTCACAAATGCGCCTATATTCAATTGTATATAAACAAGGTTATGGGCAATCTCGGCACCTTCGGACGAAACATAGTATTTCCTCACTACCTGGATACTAACATTGGCCCATCCATCAATAATGTCTTTCGACTGTTTAAAAACATCCGAATACCGCTTAAGCTTTTCTTCCCATTCCTTCCGTTTGAATTTAGTGTGACTGGATGACAATGCCGGTTCGAAATATTTGACCGCTGCCTGAGCAGTATAGTCAGCCGAAGCATCTTCTTCCTGCACTTTTACCGCAAGATTTGATTTTACCTTTTCAAAACGATCCACCGCATTTTTGTATGCCTGATCGGTCATCCACCAGACACATTGTCTGATGGCATCTTCCGAATCCTCTATTGGCAAATAGGCCGGTTCGGTGCGATTCCCCGTATTGGTTTCCCGCAATTGATGGTAATTATCCAACTCATAGCTACCTACGCGTACCATAGGCGTGAAAATACGATTGTGGGACGCCCGTGAATAAACCAAGCTTCCCAACGAAGCACGAACGGTTTCCGACTTGGTTTCATCCACACGGTAACTTATAAAATAGGGTCTGTCAAATGAATCGGTATGTTGGACAAAACCGGACATCTCACGCTTTAATTCATCTTTCAGGATATCAAGTAATTTATCCTGAGCATGGAGTGGACAGGTAAAAAAAAGAAGAAAAAAAACGATACCCGCTAAGGGATAATTGTTTTTTTGTGTATATTTAAACATTTTTAATCAGGGTTTGTTCTTACAATAATATCGGCTTCGGTTTAACCGAAGCAAAAGTAAATATTTAACTCAAAACTCCTGTATCTGGAGTTTTTAATTTTGATATATTAATCCGATTAAAACATGATGAAAAGGTCATCCATTTTTGCATTTCTTGGGGGTACAGCCCTGGGTGTCGTGGCTGCATTGTTGTTGGCGCCGGAAAGTGGCCGCAAAACCCGAAAGAAACTAAAACGCAAATTAAGAAAATACAGCGAATTAGGCACCGACGAATTGGAAGAATTGGTGGGATATCTCAAAGACCACAAGAAAAGTATTAAAAACATCATTAAGTAACTTTTTGTTGAATTTATTTTAAATCATAGAAATATGAAAGCATCAACGTTTTTTGCATTTGTAGGAGGAGCTGCTTTGGGCGCAATGACCGCATTGCTGTTTGCTCCCGAAGAAGGTGCCAAAACCCGTAAAAAACTCAAAAACAAACTAAAAGAACATGGTATTGATTTGAGTAAAGAGGAATTGAATGAACTGATCAATCGTCTGAGACGTAAATCCGGAAAAGAAGTTCCGGTTGAAGATGGGGAATAGCCGTTAAAGTTATATTCTTTCAGGATGCAGGCAAGCCTGCATCCTGTTTACAGTTACAAATGAATAAATATGAGTCAATCCACCCCTGGTAAGTACAAAACATTTATAAAGGATGGTCGTGAGTACCTGCATACCCGGTATGATCTCCTGCGATTAGAATTGCTCGAAAAGGTCTCGTCCATGGTTTCACTGTTGATCATGGTTATGGTCGGATTGGTACTGGTAACTTCCATCTGGATTTATATCTCGTGCATCCTGGTTGTCTGGATGGGAAAGTTTTTTGGAAGCCTTCTTCCGCCTTTAGCCATTATGGCTGGTTTTAGTGCGTTGATACTGGGTGTGATCATTGTTTTCAGGAAACAGATCATTCTAAACCCTTTAATTGGGCGTTTCAGTAAAATATTATTTGATGATTTTGTCGAAGAAGAGGAAGAAGATGATGAAGAACACGAAAATGATGCGAAAACTGAGTGACCACAGGTACAGTCAACTTTCCTCCCTTGATGAGATCCTGGCCGAAAAAGAACGCTTACGCAGGAAAATCAAAAAACAGGAAAAGAAAGTATCTTCCGATTGGGAACGGATAGAAGACGGATGGCGAATAGTAGGCAAAATTACCGGAGTTTTGGGTAATTTATTTTCGTCAGCTTCGCTATTAGGCAGCGCAGAATTGGGATACAAAATATTTTCACACTTTTTTTCAAAAAAAAGTAAAAAAGGGAAACAAAAATCATCTGAAGTCGTATAAGTGAATAAAGATTTGTTTTTAAAGGTTAAGATTGATTAGGTAATTAATGGTTTGAATAGTGGTTGATTAGTTGTTAAAAGCCCTTCGTCGGAAATTTTTGATGAGGGGTTTTTTCTTTTAGGAATGAAAACAAAATAATATGCCCAAAAATATCATTATTTGCACGTGAAAATAGCCCGTTAGGGCTTTTACGTCAGTAGAGATACACTCAAGGATTATATATCCCTTGTCCATAGGACATTAACCCACCGCAGAGGTTT
>JAVBNI010000104.1:0-6188 GCA_031551645.1 Bacteroidales bacterium
CCGGGATTTTGCCTACAGCTTCTTTCTGATTCCACCTCGCGATGGACACCATTGCCTGCGGCTAACGGTTGGTCGCTACCTACCCCCGTAGTGGACTTACACCACCAAGTTGATCAATCATGCACGGCACACCAAAAAAAAATCCTGCATTTTTGATTTGCAGGACTTTTTGCTTTCTTATTCTAATCTTTTGCGGTGAAGGAGGGATTCGAACCCTCGGTACAGTTACCCGTACGACAGTTTAGCAAACTGTTGGTTTAAGCCACTCACCCACCTCACCGTTATGCGGGGCAAAGGTAAACAAAATAGCAATAAAAACAACAAGACATAGATTTCTTTTATTGCAGAATAAAAAAAGAAAACATTTTTAAGCATAATTTTGTTTATAAGCTTATGTCTCTTGTTTCACGTCATGTGACATGGTGTTAGTAATCCAAATGGGTTAATATCCGATGTTTATAATAAGAAGCACAATAAAAAACAAAAAATAGTTTTTATCTTTGCCAAAATTTTTTGGTACACGGAATGCTTTTTTTGATCAAAAATAAAAAAATAGTGACAAGTGGCGATTTTTTTTGTTGGTTACATTGTTTTTTGTATATTTAACCATTAAATTTTGTATAAGATTATTCTTTTTATATTGAAAATAAGAATATTAACAAAAGCATATACTCATGAGTTATCTGAAATTTGACAAAACCCAATTAGTTAATCTGGAATATTCGCTTAATCGCGAAATTTTACGTTCCAACAGAGGTGGCTCTTTTTCTATTTCCACCATTATCGGATGCAATACCCGTAAATATCATGGCTTATTAGTCAGCCCTGTTAAACAATATGAAAATAAACGCTATGTATTTCTGTCATCTTTGGATGAAACCGTTATTCAGCACAATAGTGAATTCAATTTGGGTATACATAAGTATGAAGGCGAAATATATGATCCCAAAGGGCATAAATATGTGGTAGATTTTTCAACTGACATTGTATCGGGTACGGTATATCGGGTAGGAGGCGTTATGTTATGCAAGGAAAGCCTGCTGGTGGATCAGGAGGAACAAATTCTTCTGCGTTATACGCTGATGGATGCTCATTCGCCTACAACATTGCGATTCCGGCCATTTCTGGCTTTTCGTGATATGCACACGCTTACGCATGCCAATCATTATGCCGATACACATGTTGTAAATATCAAAAATGGAGTTTGTAGCAAGATGTATCCCGATTTACCGGCTTTGTACATGCAATTTTCCAAACCGGTGGATTTTGTGTCTGTACCCGATTGGTATTATGGCATCGAATATCCGAAAGAGCAGGAACGCGGGTATGACTATCGTGAAGACCTCTTTGTCCCCGGATATTTCGAGGTAGACATCAAGAAAGGTGAAAGTATTGTTTTTTCGGCCAGCCTTAAAGAGGAAAATCCCAATACACTTAAACGACGTTTTGCTACACAAATCGAACGCAGGCTACCGAGGTCAAGTTTTATGCATTGTCTGACCAATGCTGCTCAGCAATTTATTGTTCGCAATGATGAGGACAAGACAACCGAAGTAATTGCCGGATTTCCATGGTTTGGCGTATGGGGACGCGATACATTCATTGCTCTTCCCGGTATTACTTTGGGTATTGATGATCCTAGAACATGTAAGGAAGTGCTTGACACTATGGTTAGCCGTATGGAAGGTGGTTTATTTCCAAATATGGGAAGTCGTGAAAATCCAGCCTTCAATTCCGCGGATGCCCCATTGTGGTTTTTCACTGCCGTGCAACAATATGCTGAATATCTGGGGCAAAATGCCATGATTTGGAAACAATACGGAAATGTAATGAAAACTGTGCTCGAAAATTTCCGTAACGGTTCGCTACCCTACAATATCCGCATGCACGACAATGGATTGATATATGCCGGTCAGGAAGGCAAAGTCCTAACCTGGATGGATGCAATAATCAAAGGTGTACCAGTTACCCCGCGTATGGGTTATCCGGTCGAAATACAAGCGCTTTGGTATAATGCGATCATGTTTACCCTTGCCTTAGCCGAGGAAGCCGGTGATAAAAAATTCGTTAAAGAGTGGAAAGATCTTCCAAAACTGATTTGTAATTCGTTTGTGGAAACATTCTGGGATGAAGAAAAGGGTTATCTGGCAGATGTAGTCAATGGTGACAAGAAAGATTGGTCGATACGGCCTAATCAAATTTTTGCCACTTCACTTCCCTATAGTCTCATCGACGATGAGATCAAGAAATCGGTACTTGATGTGGTTAACAGCCAGTTGATAACTCCACGCGGTTTACGTACTCTGTCACCTGATGATCCCAATTATAAAGGCATTTGTGAAGGAGATCAAGAGGCTCGTGACGCGGCTTACCATCAAGGTACTATTTGGCCGTGGTTGCTCGAAGGATTCAGTGCCGGTTGGTTGCGTATTCACAAAAAATCAGGAGTAGCTTACATTAGCGATCTGTTGCATGGTTTTGAAGACGAGATGACCCAACATGGAATTGGTACCATCTCCGAAATATACAATGGTGATCCGCCACATCAGGCCAAAGGGGCCATCTCGCAGGCTTGGAGTGTAGCAGCGCTATTACAGATGCTTAAAATGATTGAAAAATACAGCGTCTGAAATAGCTGATGATAAGATCTTGTCTTTAAAATGGGTAATAAATCGGACAAGATAAATATAGAAAGTTCGTCGGAAAATATATAATAATCAAGAAGAGAACGAAGTATGAAAGTTTTAATGTTTGGTTGGGAGTTTCCCCCTCACATATCGGGAGGGTTAGGAACGGCTTGTTATGGATTAACCAAAGGAATGTCAACTTTCCCCGATATGGACATATTGTTCGTCGTACCCAAGATGTTTGGGGATGAAGATCAAAGTTCCATCGGACTGATTGGTGCCAATAATGTGCAGGTGCGCGTGCAGGATGTGCGTATTGCCGGTTTTTTGAAAAAGATGCAACAAATAGAGGTTGGCGTCAACCTGTTGCCGTACGTTGATCCTGAGATGTACGAAAAATATTCGGAAAAGAATTTCCGTGGAGAAAATAAATTCATCACTTCCGATTTTGAAGGGAAAGTGCCATTTACAGGAGGTTACGGTCAAAATCTCATGCAGGAAATATCCAATTATGCTTTGGTTGCTGCTGCTATTGCTACGCAAAACACTTTCGATATTATTCATGCACACGATTGGCTTTGTTATCCTGCGGGTATTGCGGCTAAATACATATCGGGTAAACCATTGGTGATCCACGTCCATGCTACCGATTTTGACCGAAGCGGCGGGAATGTTAATCCTGTTGTGTTTAATATTGAAAAACAGGGAATGGATGCTGCTGACAGGATTATAACCGTAAGCAATCTTACGCGCAATATAGTGATTGAGAAATATGGCATTGATCCCGGTAAGGTGGTAACTGTATATAATGCAGTAGAACCTGTGGAAATGAGCCAAGCAGTGAAAAATCCGCCAAGAGGGTTCGATGAAAAGATCGTTACTTTCTTGGGACGTATTACCATGCAAAAAGGACCTGAATATTTTATTGAAGCTGCCAATATGGTACTGAAGAAAATGGATAATGTCCGTTTCGTGATGGCCGGAAGCGGCGACATGATGAACAAGATGATCAGGCGTGCGGCCCGGTTGGGGATCGCAGATAAATTTAATTTCACAGGATTTCTTAAAGGGGATGATGTATATAAGATGTTTCATTTGAGCGATGTATATGTCATGCCTTCGGTATCAGAACCTTTTGGCATTTCGCCTCTTGAAGCCATGCAATCCAATGTGCCGGTAATCATTTCCCGGCAATCCGGCGTGGCGGAAATTCTTAAACATGCTATCAAAATCGATTTTTGGGATACCCATGCGATGGCTGACGCTATTTATGGAATATTGAACTATCCGGCGCTACATGGTGTTTTTAGCAAATATGGAAAAAGTGAAGTCGACGGGTTGAAATGGGAAACTTCGGCAAAGCATGTTAGAGATGTTTATTATAGTGTAAATTAATGGTTTTTAATATAGAATGTTATGAAGAGAATATGCCTTAACTTTCAAATACATCAACCTTTTCGGTTGAAGAGATACAGGTTTTTCAGCATCAGCAATGATCATTATTACTATGATGATTATGCCAATGAATCGTACATACGACGTATGGCCGAAATTTCCTACCTGCCAGCCAATAAGGTTTTGTTGGATGCGATTAAAGAGCATAAAGACAAATTTAAAGTTTCGTTTTTTATCTCAGGAACAGTACTGGACCAGTTTGAATTATATGTTCCCGAGCTGTTGGACAGTTTCCGGGCTTTGGCTGATACCGGTTGTGTTGAATTTGTCGCAGGGACTGATTCCTATTCGTTAGCCTCATTGGTCAACAACGAAGAGTTTGCTACTCAAGTCGATGCTCATAAAGAAAAAATCGCCCGCCATTTCGGCAAACAAGTTGGTAAGGTATTTTGCAACAGCAATATGATCTACAATAACGATATAGGTGCTGTGATTGAAGGAATGGGCTTTCAGGGCGTACTTACCGAAGGCGCTAAGCATATACTTGGCTGGAAAAGTCCTAATTATGTGTATTGTTCGGCTACTAATCCCCGACTAAAACTTCTGTTACGCAACTACAAATTGAGTGATGATATCAGATTTAATTTCTCCAATTACGGATGGAGTGAGTTTCCTTTAACCGCTGAAAAATTTGTACATTGGATGGAAATGTGTGATCCGAAGGAAGAAGTAATTAATATCAGTCTGGATTATTCGACCTTTGGTGAAAAACAATCTTCGTCAACCGGTATTTTCGAATTCCTTCGTTATTTTCCCAAAATAGCTATCAAAAGGAAATTTGCATTCGCAACACCTACCGAACTTATCCCTTTACAACCAATTGCTCCCATCAGTATTCATTACCCCATTTCGTGGACCGATGAAGAACGTGACCTTACAGCATGGCGGGGTAATGAACTGCAATTAGAAGCCTTCGACAAATTGTATAAGTTAGCTGAACGTGTAAAACAAACACCTGACCCGAAAATAAAAGTTGACTGGAAATACCTGCAGGCGAGCGATCATTTCCGGTTTATGAGTACCAAGTTTTACTCGACAGGACGGCGTACTCCTTACAATCCATATGAGTCGCCCTACGATGCTTTCATTAATTATATGAATGTATTGTCCGATTTTTCAATGCGTTTGCAGAAAATAGATGCACCTGTTCAAAAAGTAGATATAGAAATATTGCAGAAAGAATTGGCTGAAAAGAACAGGCAGTTGACAACTACGAAATTGCAGTTGGATAAGTTACGTACGACCATTGCAAAAGCTATGCAAGATGATGACGAACTTGACGTTGTGGAACCAGTAAAAACAGTTGCAAAAAAGAGCCCTGCAAAGAAAACAACGACAGAAAAACCCGCAACCAAAGTATCATCTGCTAAGAAAGCAACAGCTACAAAAGCAGCAGCATCTAAGAAAAAGACGGCTAAATAGTTTTAGTTGTTTTTAACGACATAAATCGAGTAGGAGAAACGGGATTAATTCCCGTTTCGACCTCTCACACCACCCGGCATGCCGTTCGGTACCAAGGCGGTTCCTTACTTACGATACAATTTTACGGTAACAGTCCATTAGAAAAGGATAGTTTGCCCGCCTCAAGTTATCATTGTTGTTCAGGTTGGACGGGGACAGAATCTGTTCCAATAGACGATTCTCTGTAAATCGTACTTCCGTGAAGTTGTTTTCAGTTATCCCTATGAAAGTCTGCACTCCGGGGTAGCATTCGGATGCCCTCCTGTTATTCCCCCGCCAGTTATCATTCTTCCTTGATATTTTCCGCATTCTTCCCTTCATCGGGTAACATTCATTTACTTTCACTTACAATAAGGTTCTGCCCTTCAATACTTCGTAAGACATCCTGCTTTTTTTTTACCCTTCGGCAGGCTTGTATCCGTATCTACTATGGCTTCTGCTGACTCCTCACGACTAGCTTTACGCCGTGCTTCCGAAAAAAAAAACATCCGCACGTCCGTGAGGTCTCCCGTGGTAAAACTGATAACCTTCATCCCATATATCCGCATCATTTACCCCACAGCATCCGGATAGCTTTCGGACTTCGTTTTGTTTAGCAAACTCATCCATGCTGCATAGGCCTTATATGATGTTCGTGTTCCTCAG
>JAVBNI010000216.1:0-15779 GCA_031551645.1 Bacteroidales bacterium
GGCCGGATTCAAAGAGTTTAGCCGGCAAGTGTTCGATCAACCGGTTTCGATAGGCAAATTATTGGAAATAAGACCGGATATTCAGTTTGTGATGGAACAGAAAAATGATGATTTTGTATATGTAACCAAAAACCATGGTTCATATCGCGGATGGATGGAGGTTTCGGTTGAAGTAATCCCGGCGGATACAACAAAAATGTATCGTTCAAGAATGCGGAGCGGCGGATCATCACCATTATCGTATCATCGAAATAAGAAATCGGGTGTTGATAAAGCCGGAGATTGTAATTGCGGTTAATTGTAACGGTAAACAGATAATATGGAATCGAAGACCAATTCAACAACCGGGACAAGCGTGAAAAGACCTGCGACCGGAAGAAAATACTTTTTGATTTTCTTTATTGCAGCGTCAGTGTCCATCAAGGCGTCGTATGCCGACAGCCCGGATAAATGGAAGATTTCCGGCAAAGAAGTCAATTCATCAACGTTTGAACTCCGTGCCGGGCAATCTGCTATTTACACAGGCAACATCAACGGCGGGAATTTCAAAAATTTTGTCGTCAAAACACGTATCAGCCATTCTGAAGGGACGAAGGCAAGCCTTTGGTTCCACTCTGACGCAACGCTGTCGAAGGGATATTCAGTACTTATCGGAAAACCGACGGACGACCGCCGCCGTAGCGGCTCGCTCGCATCCATCCGTAATCTCTACAAACCCAAACCTTCCTCGTTCGACCTTGAGGTCAAAGTAGAAGGGAAGCGCATAGTTGTAATGATTGACAATATGAGGGTTGTCGATTATCTCGAACCCGCCGCTCCCTATCGTACGGCTGCTAATGCAGGTCAATTACTTTCGAGCGGAGAGATTGGCTTCCGCGTCGAGAACGGAACGCTAAACGTAGCAGGTGCCGACATCACGCCATTAGCCGACAACTTGCCGAACTACCCTGAAGGAAAGGAACCGATTGACGAGCGGGACGACGCTCTAATTCGTTTACAACAGCGGAATTTTCCTGTGGTCGATTATCATGTACACTGGCCAATGAGGTTGGGTTTGGAGGCGGCGGTTGAAAGATCGCTTGCCGACGGGTTCGAATTCGGCTATGCAACTCATGCAACAAGAGACGAGCAAGTAAAGGCGCTTTTCGCAAACGATTTCATATTTCCGCAATTGTTTTACGCAATGCAGGGCGAGGGACGCGAATGGCCCAAGACTTTTTCGAAAGAGGCTCACGAAATGTTCGATTATGTCTTTACCGATGCCCTGACCTTCAACGACCACAAGGGACGCCGCACACTCCTATGGATAGATAGATATGTCATTATGGACATTCCCGAACAGGAATATATGGATATGATCATGGATCGCACACTCAAGATTATCAATGAGGAACCGATCGATTTCTTTGCCAGTCCCACACGACTTTCTCCTACAATGATGAAAGATTATGACAAGTACTGGACTGATGCGCGTATTGCGCAACTCATAAAGGCGTTAAAGGATAATAACGTCGCCCTTGAGATTAACTCGATCACCGGAGTTCCGTCCGCAAAGATTATCAAAGAGGCAAAGGCAGCCGGCATCAAGTTTACACTGGGCACCAACAACGAACGTGCAGAAGAACTCAACAGGCTTGAATACTCTCTCCGTATGGTGGAAGAGTGTGGTTTGACCATTGACGATATGTGGTTTCCGACAGCTGCTATCGAACGGTATAGTATAAAACCTAAAATCGAAGAAGAAGTAGCCATCATACCTCTTCATCAACCGGAAAAAGTTGACATTTCTTCGTTTGTTATTGCTGAAAATGGAGGTGTAGGCATTCCTATCACGGACAAAGATGGTATGATAATCCTCGGAAAGGGTGTTGCTCAAGAAATGATAACTGGATATCAGAAAATAGTAGACAAATATTTAGAAAAACATTCAACAGCAAATCCTGATAAAATTGACAAATACTATTGGAAATCAGATTCTTTATCAGAAGAAGATTGGACCCGATTGTATGCTATATATGTTCAAATGACCTATAATCAGCAAAAAGAACAGATGATAAGTTTTTGGGGGCCATCACCTTATTATGACAGGGCTATGCCTCCACTTCAAGGTTGGTATGATGGGTGGATAAAAGACAAAAAATGTAACATCTGGATTGATGGTGAAAAGGTAGAAAATAGCACACTAAACTCCTACGCGACAACAGATTTTTTCAGATACTTTAGTAGCAGTTTGCGTAGAAGTGGCGGAGGAACAGATAAATATCGGGTGGATTTGTGGACAGAAACAGGTCTCAAAATATTTAGCGGACAATTTTATGAACAACCTATATCCATTGATAGATTGTTAGAAATAGAACCAAAAATAATGTTTTTGATGGAAAAAGACGACAACAAACCCACCATCCTTTATTTAGATCCTGAACCTAGACACGGGTGGCGAATGAATAAGGTTGTGCGTATTACTGAAGATGGTGTTGTATATTCAACTGGATCAGATAATGCACCTACACCGACGGCTTATCATTCAAAAAATAGTGATTAATGGTTGGTTCGCAAAGATGCAAGAAATTTATTATAGAGGGTCAATCAAACTATACGAACTCTGACAGGTCGTGCTTCCGCATTGGCCTGTCAGAGCCAAACCGACAAAATAACCTTGAACTTTAATTTGACGGCGTACATTTTAATAACCATGCTTCTGAAGCGATGGTTCCCCAACCGCCTGAGTTTCTCCATTGTTCTACCTCAATGCGGTTTCCGGCAGCAACATCAGCCGATTTTTCAAGTCTGATAACAAGTTCGCCATCGGAGGTGGCTTTTGCAGGAATATCGAAAGTGAAAAAGTCGCTCATCTGCAACGGTAACTCTACATCCTTAGCAAGTAAAATATCATCGGCATACACCGACTGTGCATGCTGATTCATGCGCATGTCATACCGTTCCTGATACCAGGGACGCACAAACGTAAACCTGATTTTATAATGGGCTGCAGAATCAAGGTTACGGTAATGAAGTGTAACACCTTGTTTCTCATCTTGTGTAAAATGCATCGATTTCTGAGCCGGACGGTTTCCTTCGGAAAGCATATTTTGAACATAAGGCTGGCCATGATCGTATGGATAGCCAAACTCAACATGCGGGGCAGGGTTAAATGTTCCCAGATTATCATAATAACCGCCTTCACCCGGATTTTCATAATTAACAATCATTGCAAGCAGCTCAGCCCTGTCCTCTCCCGTTTTTGCCAATGCTCTTTCCAACTGGCGTTTTAGCCAACCAAGCCCGATATAATCGTGTTCCATATTATAAAAACCTTCGCTGTTCATACCAAAAAGCCCGTTACTTTCCTCGCCAAGTTTTGAGGCTTCTTCCCGAAGTTTGCTCATTTCCGGAGTTTCACTCAATTCTGAAAACCATTTTAAAGCTTCATTTATTGAATGATCATCGTTTTTTCCTGTCGCGATCAGCTTTTCAATCCTGTTTTGCAATCCAGTTTGTTGGATAACGGCTAATTTTACATATTTGTCGATCGCGCCTTTTTGCATGTACATCCTCCACAGCCAGTTGGTTTTCATCCTCTGACCGGGCATTTTCTTACCGGCCTGCTTTACCAGGTTGTAATATTCATCAATACTTGTTTTTGTGGTGATGGGGTTTCCAGAAATTTCCTCCATATTTTTTTCGAAAAGGAAGAGCGCTTTTGCCATTTCGGGCGCTGCTTCAGGGCCAAACCAGGTACGGCAGTATTCATTTACAACCGTTTCAACATCTGTGCGGGGCGACCACAATAAACGCTGCCACATCCACTGGTTAAAATGGTCGTGATGGCCGCTGGAATGCGTAATATCCCCGATACCATAACGCATCAGATCGTTAAAAACCCGATGATAATACTTGGGAAATGCATTGAATGTTAGTCTATTGTATACCATTGTCAGGTACTGGTCGGGGCGGCGTTCGTAAATTTCATGACTCCAGTGCGGAGGTAAATCACCCTTTTTGTCGGGCCGCGGATACATTTGGATTAAAGCATGTTGGGCATATTTCCAATGCGTAATTTCGTTATAATAAACCAATTGATGACGGGCAGGCATTCTCTGCAGAATTTCGCGCGGATACAGGCTGTATGGCCCAAAACCCGGGTAACGGAACAAATCCATCCGGTGAGTTTGCCGGTGTCCGGGTTGCCAGGTGGTGGCGTCCGATCCTGGACCGTAGCCCCACGCCCACAGCCATTTGCGTGGTTGTTCGTTCAGATAAGCAAAAATGGCATTGTCATCATCATTATCAAACTTTTGGTTGGTAAAATAAACTCGCGTTTCAGGATGATATTTGTGAATGATCGCCGCCATTTTTTCTACGATTTTAATAAATGTCAGACCATAAGGTTTACATTTATCACATTCGCACCCCCCGCCGTCGCCTCCGTAAAATTTTACAAAATCGAAGGTTGGAGAAGTTTTATATTTATTTTCACATTTTTTCAGCATGAATTCTGTCGCTTCGGGTACCGAAAGACAAACATAACCTGTCCTGCCGATAGATTCAGAAGCATTCCACGCTTCAGGAACTTCCTGTCCGGCAGAGTTAGCACCAAAATCGCCCTGTGTCATCAATCCGTATGATTTGATAAAATCAAACATCGGGCCTGCATCGGTACTGAAAGTATTGGCTCCGGCCAGCGCATAATTCAGGATCACGCGTTGAGTTTCTTCAACTGTCCAGTCGCGTACTTTTCCCAGGGTTTTTGAAACGCTGCTTTGTCCGAACTGGGTTCCGCGGATCTCGAATGCCGGTGCAGTCCGTATATTCAGATTTTCAGGGAAAGTGAAACCCCTGTCATCAATGACAAGTTGCCGGAGAAATTCGCCTACTGCATATAAACAACCACGTTCATCTATCCCGGCAGCAAGAACTACGGGTTTATCGTTTTCGAAAATAGCTTTTAGAAGGAATCCTTCGACACCAGGCTCAAGCCAAGTGAGTGGGGGAATTAACCCAGGTCCGAATCTTTTTGCAATTTCGGCATGATTTTCCGGAATGCCCAATAAAATGAGCAGTTCGTTATTTTCAAGCGCTGAACCATTTTTAGTAATTTTTGCTGAAATAGAAGGCCATTCTTCGAGCCGGGAAACCAATAAATCAGCAACCCGTTTTTCAACAGGAGTCGCATTTTCACCAATAAGAACAGCAACTTTCTGAAAATGCCGCGAAGTTTCCGCCTTTTTCTTGTTGTAAAAAGTTGATTCAGTTAGAGATGCTACTAAAAATCCCAACATAAGCATAATAACCACAACTGCGGCAAATACACCCCAACCAATGACAGGCTTTTGCCTAATCGCTTCTGCTAATTTTCTAAACATACCGGATATTAATTTTTATTTTTCACAATATTTTTAACCTAATAGACACAGTTTGCACAAATACAAATACTTGTTGTCGCCCTTTTATTTTGCGGATAACAGTTGATGATACAGAAAAATTATCGAATGGATGAATATGTTCAAGCATATATACAAAAACCCTCCTAATTCGGCAATTATCCTGCAAATATAAAGAACAGAATGACAAGTTAGGAATGAAAACAAAATAATTTACTCATTTGACAGGATTAACATGATTTACAAGATGTAAATAATCCTGTAAATCATGTTAATCCTGTCTGAAAAAGATGGGATGTTATTTTGTCGTTGTTACTTACTTATATCATTCAAAAACTTTCTCATGTTCATCGACTGACTTTTATCAGACAAGGATGTCTGGTACAAATGGAGGAAATGGCAAATATTGAAACAAAAACAACTTCATCTGTGTATCACTTTTCCATTTTCATCATTTTTAAAATTCAAACTTCAATAGGTTTTAGTAAGTTTGCAAATATGATTTTGTTCAAGTATCGATTTGTTTTTGCACTTCATAACAAAGACTTAACTTTGTTAATCCAATGAATTTGAAATATGAATGCAGGCAGTGTTTTAGTGGTTGACGATAATAAAAACGTATTAAGCGCATTACGGATTTTACTCGAAAATTATTTTGGTTCGGTACATCTATTAACTACTCCGAATCAATTGTCTTCGAAATTGAAAGAATTGTCGCCTGATGTTGTCCTGTTAGATATGAATTTTTCTGCAGGTATCAACACCGGTAACGAGGGAATTTATTGGTTATCGGAAATCAAGAAATACGATGCAGACCTGCCCGTGGTGCTATTTACGGCTTATGCCGATATCGACCTGGCTGTAAAAGCCCTGAAAGAAGGTGCCAGCGACTTTGTTGTCAAACCATGGGACAATGCCAAACTCGTGGCCACCCTGCAAGCAGCCTATTCATTGAGACAATCGCGCAAGGAAGTAAAGCATCTGCGCGAAAAACAGGATGCACTCAACCGGGTGCTGCAAAAGAACGAAATCTGCTGGGGTGAATCACCTGTCATGCGCAAACTGTATGATATGGTCAGAAAAGTGGCAAAAACAGATGCCAATGTGTTGATTATAGGAGAAAACGGAACCGGAAAAGAGATTGTTGCCCGTGAACTCCATCATGTGTCTTCCAGGAATAACGAGGCTTTTGTTGCTGTGGATATGGGCGCCATCACAGGTTCGTTATTCGAGAGCGAATTATTCGGTCATGTAAAAGGCGCTTTTACGGATGCCAGGACTGACAGGGCCGGAAAATTCGAAGCGGCCCAAGGGGGTACTTTATTCCTCGATGAGATTGGAAATCTGGATTATCCGTTACAAGCCAAATTATTGACTGTCCTGCAATCAAGACAAATAGTAAGAGTAGGCGGAAACAGGCCCATACCGGTGGATATCCGGTTGGTTTGCGCAACCAATCGAAATCTGTTTCAAATGGTCCAGAATAATGAATTCCGGGAGGATTTGATGTACCGGATCAATACTATTCTTATTGAAATACCGCCTTTGCGTAACCGTAAAGAGGACATTCCGTTGCTGGCCAATTTTTTCTTGGACAGATATGCTTCCAAATATGCAAAAACAGGATTAAAACTGGCCATGCCGGCCATTAAAAAGCTGGAATCATACCACTGGCCTGGTAATGTCCGTGAATTGCAACATGCCATCGAAAAGGCAGTAATACTTTGCGAAGAAAACGAAATACAACCATCCGATTTTGTTCTCCGGAAGCAGGAAGGAAATGGTGTTAACTTTGAGCAATTGACGCTGGATGGAGCTGAAAAGTTGCTGATTGAAAACTCAATGAAACGAAACAACGGCAACATGTCGGCCATAGCTGCTGAATTAGGTATCTCCCGCCCGACGCTCTACAGTAAAATCAAAAAATACAATCTGTGAAAAACAAATGTTTTTCGTATGATAAATAAATTTATTATATTTGCAATATATTTTTATCATGCGAAATAAATATCGTTTTAAATGCAAAAGTTTTTATCACGAAAAATATATTTAGACAGGTTGATGCCTTTTGTAGAAACGGAACTGATTAAAGTGATTACCGGGCAACGGCGTGTTGGAAAAAGTTTCATCCTGTTTCAATTAATGGATGAGATTCGGAAAAGGAATCCATCTGCAAATATACTGTACATCAATAAAGAACTCTACGAATTCGACCATTTGAATACTTATCAGGATTTGATGGAATATATCAAATTTCATCAACAAAACAAATCCTTATGTTATCTTTTTATTGATGAAATACAGGATATCGATGGTTTTGAAAAAACGCTTCGCAGCTTACAAGCCGAAGGCGGATATGATATTTATTGTACGGGAAGTAATGCCAACCTGCTTTCGGGTGAATTGGCCACATTTCTTAGCGGACGTTATATCGAAGTACATGTTTACAGCCTTACATACCGGGAATTTCTCGCCTTTCACAATTTGGAAGATTCCGTCCAATCCCTCAATAAATTCATCCGTTTTGGTGGGATGCCCTATTTGCGGAATTTGAAACTGGAAGAAAATATTGCAGGCGAATATCTGAGAAGTATTTATAACACCATCATCCTCAAAGATGTGGTGGAACGGAACAACATTCGTAATATCCGTTTGTTACAAGATCTCACGGTATTTTTAGCCGACAATATTGGCAATCAACTTTCGGCAAACAAAATTACAGCCTATTTGAAATCGCAACAAATCAGTGCATCAACCAAGCAAATACTCGATTACCTGATATTTTTATGCAATGCTTTTATGGTGAAATGCATAAAAAGAGCCGATGTTACAGGAAAGAAAATATTCGAGATTGGCGAAAAATACTATTATGAAGATTTGGGCATACGCCATGCCTTGGTGCCTTTTCGAAACGGCGATATTGGTAAAATTATGGAAAATATTGTTTCGCACCAGTTGATAGTTAATGGGTATCAACTGCATATAGGGAAAATGCAGGATAAAGAAATTGATTTTATTGCCGAAAAAAACGGCGAACGCATGTATATACAAGTGGCTTACCAAATGGATCGCGAAAAAACTCAAAATCGAGAATTAGGTAATTTGCTTGCTATTCAGGATAATTATCCGAAAATAATTATTACCATGGATGAATGGGATACTGCCACCACCAAGGGAATAATTTATTGTTCGTTGCGGAAATGGTTAATTGATTCATAATTCTCAATTTTCAATTGTTTAAGTCTATTCATTATAAGTTAGGAGTTTATGTTGGCATGATCGTATTATCTACGGCATGTACTACGTATTTAATTGTCACACACAATTACCTTTACGTTATCATTGCGCTGGTTGTATTGCTGGCCAGCCTGAATGCACTGAATCGCCAATATAAAAAATTCAACCAAAATATCGTTTTCCTGCTCAATGCTTTGGATAATGGCGATTACTCATTTCATTTTTCAGAAACAAAGCTTTCCGTACGTGAAAAAGAACTGAACGTGGTGTTGAACCGTATCAAGGAAATACTGGCCAACGCCCGCGAAGAAGTAATGGAAAACGAGCGTTTTTTGAGTATCATTGTCGAATGCGTTCCAGTGGGGATTATGATCCTGGACGAACAAGGCGGTATCACCATAGTAAACCGGCTGGTATTGCAATGGCTCGGCCTGCCGTCACTGACTCACATAAACCAGTTGTGTAATGTGAACGGAACCTATCCTGGGTTGTTCCACACATTGCAGCCGGGCGATTCACCACAACTGACCATCACCAATGAAAGGGAGGAACTGCAAATCAGTTTGCGGGTAACCCAAGTCAGTTTCAAACAAGGTGTAATGAAGCTAATCACATTCAACAGCATTGGTAATGAGCTGGAAAATAAGGAAATGGAGTCGTGGATACGACTCATCAGGGTGATGACCCATGAAATCATGAATTCCATTGCCCCCATCACATCGCTGAGTGATACGCTGCTTGATGTCATGCGCTCAAATCCTGCCGATAGCACCAACTTGCGGAAAAACACAGTGGAAGCATTCGAAACCATCAATACTACCGCCAAAGGGCTGTTGACGTTTGTGGAATCGTACAGAAAATTTACCGCCATTCCGCAACCGGTAATCAAACTGTTTCTGGCCAAGGAAGTGATTGAACAAGTCGTGAATCTTCATCTCCCAAATGTTACCGAAAAGAATATCGATATTCATCTCATTTCGTCAAACGATATCTATCTCCATGCCGACAAAAACTTAGTGATGCAAATATTAGTAAACCTGCTGAAGAATGCTATCGAGGCGACAGAAAAAAATGGCGAAATAGAAATTGAATCCAAACAACTCCCTGATGGGAAAATTACCATCGATGTTGCCAATACAGGCAAGCCAATTCCCAAAGATATCCTTCCGCTTATTTTTATACCATTTTTTACGACCAAAGAAAAAGGTAACGGTGTTGGGCTTAGCGTTTCGCGCTATATCATGCGGTTACACGGCGGCAACCTGTTGCATTCGGTTTCACCCCGCGGAATGACGGTGTTCAGCCTGGTTTTTCCGGGAGTGGTGTAATTAGTTGAACTCATGCTTTTAGCTCTATGACCAACGTTAAAATCCTAAAACTGTAAAAAATCTTTACCTTATTTGTAAAATTTCTTTACATATCAACAACTTCAACAAACAACAAATGGCTAATTATTAGTATAATATATACTTTGGCATCATTTTGGGTATATTACTGTAGATTGAAACAAAATGAAGTATATAGCTTGCACATTAATCGGATGTTTGGGATTTGGATATCCTGCTGAAGGTCATAAAAAAGGTCAATACAAAATTGAGCTGATTTTGATTGATTTACAAACAGAAGATAGCCTGAAAGTGGGGGATTATGAAGTATTTTCGAACAAGTTCCGGCGATTTAAATTAAATGACGAATATTTTGGTCATGTAGATATCAAAGCAAACATCCGTACCAACCGGATAGGACGGAAAAGTACATTTAAGATAGAATCTATGTGCAATAATAACCTGGTACATGATACTGTATTTTCTATCAAACCGGATGCTTATGTAATCCAATATCCATTGAACTATAAGTCTTATCATTTGCAGATGAGTATTACCCCATTGGAAAGAGACCAAAATCCCGAAAAAAATATAACCGGTCTCCCCGCATTCAAAATTGCCCAATGGGCATCCATCATTGCCCGGAAACATCACATTGACACCACTAAAACGGTTCATGCCGGAGGCGATCCATATGTAATGGCATTTTGCAATAATGCAAAAACCAACAAACATAAAGCAGCAATCTATCAGGCTGATCTTTTGATCCGTCAGGATAAAACATATTTTATTGTTCATTCGGCAAAAATCAAACAAGTAACCAACGAACCGGTTTTATGGAAACATGCATGGAACGACTGTACATTAACCGTTTATGATGGAACAATTTCCCGATATGATGATTCTTCGAAGTTACCTGTTGAGGAATGGAATGGTAATAAAATGCAGATTGTTATCAAAAATAATATGGTTGAATCGATATTTTCCGATCAATAATCAGTTTTGGACACCATGCAAGCTTGCAAAGGTCGCCTGAAAATGATTTGATACAGTTTGCAAGGTTGCAAAGCATAAAAAAAATCGATTTGAAAGTGTTTACAAGGTTGCAGAGCACGAAAAATTTTTATCTGAAATCGTTTGCAAGGCTGCAAAGCATAAAAGATTTCAATTTGATGTTGTCTGCAGACCTGCAAAGTACAAAAAATTTCTGTCGGGAGTAGTTTGCAAGCTTGTATAGCATATAAAAAAGTTATCGGGGATAGTTTGCAAGGCTGCAAAGCATTTTCTACCGGTTTAGAACCTTGTTTGCACGAAAATGCGATGAAAATAGCCGATAGATAAGAAAATAAAAAATGAATAACATAGTGGTATGAAAGAATTTATCAAAAATTTCAGGAAGCAAAAAACAACCGGCTGGTTGAGCATCATCAGTTTGAGTTTGGGGACAATGGTGGCCATTATGGTTGGCATGTGGAGCATCAACGAGTTGAGTTTCGATAATTTTCATAAGGATGGCGACAGGATATATCGCATCACGGAACAGGCTTATATTAATAATAACCTGACAAAAATTCCTGCGGATGAGAGCGAAGTCACAATTGATGAACAATATCTGGCGAATAATCCCGAATTGGAACAGTTTACCTATCTTCTTAACTTTGATAATGATAGGCTTTCCGTGCAGGTGAATCATATAGAATATACTTCAATACCGACAGTCTTTACGAAGGAAAATTTCTTTACTTTCTTTTCCTTCCCGTTGAAAGAGGGCAACCCTGAAACAGCGCTTGATATTCCCGGAAAGGTAGTGATTGACGAAACAACCGCCTCACGGATGTTTCCCAGAGGAGATGCCATGGGACAAATGATAAAACTCAATGGCAACGATTACGAAATATCGGGGGTGATGTATGATATACCCCGCAATTCGCATTTGCAGGTAAGAATGATTATTCCCTTAAAAAATAGTCCGCTCCAAAGTTTGCTCAACAGTTCGTTATACCCCATTTACTACAAATTGGCCAAAGGTACCGATGTTGCCGCACTGGAACGGAAACTTACATTGGCAGCACACGAAAAAAAAGATTATTTGAAAAATGTTGATTTTCAAATCAAGCTTCAACCTTTGAAAGATATTCATTTCGGCAGGGGTGAATTTAGGTTCGAGAGTGCCATTACGGGCAGCAAAATGGAGGTGCGGATTTATATTTCGGTGGCGGCAGTGATCTTGTTGCTTGCCTGTATCAATTTCACCAATCTGTTTGTGTCCAATTCATTTCTCCGCGCCAAAAGCATTGGTATCAAACAGGTGCAGGGAGCGCACCGGAGTTCGCTACGATGGGACTTTTACTTGGAAACTGCCTGCTATACGGTTGTATCCCTGGTTGCAGGATTGTTTCTGGCAGTAGCCATGACGCCTTATTTCAATCAATACACCAATTCCAATTTGTATATTGATTTTGGCTCGGTCGGGTTGTATGTTTTCCTACTGGTACTGGTTGTTGTGGTTGTGGCGGTGGCAGGTTCGATGCCTGCTTTCCGCATTGCCCGGATGAACCCCTTGGAAACCATCAAAGGGACGTATCGTGGACACCCGATGTCGGTTTTCCAGAAAGGACTGACCGTCTTGCAATTCACCACTTCCATTGCGTTACTGCTGGTTACGCTGTTTATCAGCAACCAGGTCGACTTTATGCTCAACCAGAATACAGGCTTTAATAAGGAGAATGTCATTTATTCGTTTGCTAACATCCATTTGGATGAACAATACGAAACTCTGCGTAATGAATTGATGAAAACGCCGGCAGTAACGGATGTAACGCTGAAAAACTGCCTGCCCACAGTGTGGTATACAGGTATGATAGTGAAGAAAACCAACGATGACAAATCACAATCGTTCGAATGTTTATACATCAAATCCAATTACTTCGACATGATGGGCATGCAAATACTGGAAGGCGAAAATCCAATCGGCAAATACGAGGGGAGTACTTTTTGTGTGCTCAACGAAACGGCCGTGCGGCTATTAGGCCTCGAAAATCCGGTAGACCAAACGATACTCATGATGGATAATCCCTTTATTATTAAAGGTATTATCCGTGATGCACAGGTGCGCTCGCTTCACAAAAGCACCGACCCGCAGGTATATGTGTCAACGGATTACCTTGGGTGGGAGTCGTCGGGATATGTGCCGCTCCTGATCAAGATCACCGGCGAACCGCAAAAAGCCATTGCTGCTATTGAAAAGCAGTGGAAAACAGTGATGCCCGATACGCCTTTTGAATGGCATTTCTTAGACGAAGAATATGAAAAGATGTACACATCCGAAAACAACCTGCGGAACATGCTCTCCTATGCCATGATTATTGGTTTTGCGATTTCCGTTGCCGGATTGTTTGCCATGGCGCTTTATTCCACTCAACGGCGACGGAAAGAGATCGCTATTCGTAAAGTCACCGGCGCTACGGTCATGGACTTGCTCCAACTGCTCAATAAAAGTTTTATGCTGTGGATACTCATTGCTTTCATTTTGGGTAGCCTTATGGCGTGGTTCTTTATGGAGAGGTTCTGGTTGAAATCGTTTATCATACAAGCGCCCCTGAGTGTGGGTATTTTTGTGGGTGTAGGATTAGTTGCCTGCCTGGTGGCACTGCTTACGGTTAGTTGGCAAACATGGAGCGCTGCAACTACCAATCCTGTGAAGGTGATTAATAAAGAATAGAAGCCCCACCCCAACCGTTACTCACTGTCGTTCGTGAGATCGCTCCGCTAAGTTCCCCAAATGGGGAAGGAGAAGGCGCTCCGCGAAGATAGTGGATCTGGCAGGTTCAACCTGTCGAAATGATACAACCTCGTCTGAACGGCGAGAATAGCAATACAAGTACGTGATTGGCAGCGATAGCGAAGCAATCTCAAGATGATCTGATTTAAAAGATTGCTTCGTCATTCCTCCTACCAATGACAGATTTGCGTAAATCGCTGATTTTAAGACAATATGTCATAACCGCATTATGCCACATTTTTTTGGGGTAGGCTCTCGCAATGACGTACTAAAAACAACTTAAATTTTGGAATCCTTGAATTGTTGAATAAGAAATAAAAAAAATAGATATGATCAAATTAGAAAACCTGCAAAAAGTCTTCCGTACTGAGGAAGTGGAAACGGTAGCGCTGAATGAAGTAAGCCTACATATCAATGAAAAGGAATTTGTAGCCGTGATGGGACCTTCGGGATGCGGTAAATCCACCCTGCTGAATATTCTCGGCCTATTGGATAATCCCACATCCGGTAATTATTTCTTAGCGGGAACCGAAGTCGGGCACATGAAAGAACGCCAGCGCACCGAAACGCGGAAAGGGCAGATCGGCTTCGTGTTCCAGAGCTTCAACCTCATTGAGGAAATGGATGTGTTTGATAATGTTGCTTTGCCCTTGGTTTACATGAAAGTAAAGCCACAGGAACGTAAGACGCGCGTGGAAGAAGTGCTGCACCGGATGAAAATCGACCACCGTGCCCGGCATTTTCCCAGCCAGCTATCGGGCGGGCAGCAACAGCGTGTGGCCATAGCCCGTGCCGTAGTGGCCAATCCCAAGCTGATACTTGCCGATGAACCTACGGGTAACCTGGACTCAAAAAATGGACAGGAAGTGATGAATCTCCTGTTGGAAGCAAATCATGCAGGTACTACCATCGTCATGGTGACACACTCGCAGCACGACGCTTCGTTTGCCCACCGTATCATCAATCTGTTCGACGGGTATGTAGTAACGCAAGTGACGATGTAATTGAAAATTGAGAATTGAGAATTAGCGCAAAGCGCAAAAAAGTCAGGAACACATAGAACACTGACCACACAGACAACACTGAATATCACAGTGAAAATCCGTGTAATCTGTGTAGTCTGTTCTATCAATCAAAAATCGAAAAATGAAAGAGTATTTTGGTATTGTACTTCGGAAGATACAAAAAAATAAAGTGGATACGATCAATAAGATTGCAGGCTTGACTATTGCTGTAATCGCCTGCCTGTTGATCGCCTTTTATGTGAACGACGAGTTCAGTTACGACCGGTTCCATAGTAAGAAAGATCGTATTTACCGGCTCGTACAGGATGAAAGACCAATATGGCCCAAAGTGATGTTTCAACACTTGAAAGATCAGATTCCGGGTGTGGAAAAAATAGCTAACCTAACCAGTAATGACTTTCGGAATGTTTTTATAGTCAATCATACGCCTTTCTTAGAGAAGGGTGTTTACATTGCTGATCCGGAAATTCTTGACATTCTTGATTTTCATATCATAGAATCGCAATCGCGTAAAGAATTGTTGGTTGTACCCAATACTATGCTGATTTCACAGAAGATGGCTCAGAAGTTCTTTCCCAATGAAAGTCCTGTTGGGGAAACCATTCGTTACGCCAACCAGTTCGACATAACCATTACAGGAATTTTTGAAAATTTCCCCGACCAATCGCATGTCAATCCACAGTTCTTGGTTTCGTCCTCCACCGTTCTCGCTGAATATATGGATAAAGCATGGGGAGCTCAAGGCTGCAATGCTTATGTTTTATTATCTCCTAATGCATCGCCCGAAGAAGCTGCGGGAAGGATCAAAGAGATAGTGTGCCATGCCAGCGAGGAAGCCGAAAGGATGTTCACAAAAAAGGAATTTTCATTACAGCCACTTATGGATATTCATTTATCGGTATAGGCGTTTAAAGCTCACTAATTATTTTTTTAATTTTCTGCGGATTGGCTCGAATTTAATCATTCTGCAAATTAGGTTGTCAAAAACAGTATCCATGTGGTTGCGTCTATTGTATCTGTAATGGTATTC
>JAVBNI010000245.1:0-5982 GCA_031551645.1 Bacteroidales bacterium
ATGGTTGCTCTCCAGCAGAGCCCTTCGCCGCTTCTCCTTGTCAAAACAAAAGTATTTGTAATCAATTTAATAAAAACAAAAAGTTATGAACAAGAAGTTGATAATACTAAATTCCTGTCAACCTTATTCATGAAAGGACATCAATTGACCTTTAAATTAAAAATCAACATTCATAAATGAACAAAAAAATAGCAGTTTTATCGGGAGACGGAATTGGCCCGGAAGTAATCGATCAAGCCTTGAAGACAGTAAGAGTCATCGAACGCAGGTTTAATTGTAAGTTTACTTATACGCCGGCGTTGGTTGGCGCTATTGCCATCGAACAAACAGGTAATCCTTATCCGGACGAGACCCACGATATTTGTATGCAATCGGATGCCGTACTTTTCGGCGCTATCGGCGATCCCAAATACGATAATAATCCAAAAGCCAAGGTAAGACCTGAGCAGGGATTACTTGCCATGCGCAAGAAGTTGGGGCTGTTTGCCAACATTCGACCGATCAGTACTTTCAAATCATTGGTACACAAATCACCTTTGAAAACTGATCTGATTGAAGGTGCCGATTTCATGGTGATCCGTGAGCTTACCGGGGGTATTTACTTCGGCGAACCACGCGGGAGAAGCGAGGACGGTCTGACCGCATTTGACACTTGTACTTATACTCGAAGCGAAGTGGAACGTATTGGAAGGTTGGCCTTCGAATATGCCCGCAAACGCGCAAAAAAACTGACCGCTGTCGACAAAGCCAACATACTGGCCACTTCGCGCCTGTGGAGGGAAACCATACAGCAATTACATGCCGAATACACTGATGTAGAACTTGAATTCATGTTTGTAGACAATGCGGCCATGCAATTAGTAACATGGCCGAAAAAATTCGATGTAGTGGTTACCGAAAACATGTTTGGCGACATACTCACCGACGAGGCAAGCGTAATCACCGGTTCGTTGGGGTTGTTGCCTTCGGCATCCGTAGGTGTCCATACTTCGGTATTTGAGCCCATACACGGTTCGTATCCGCAGGCTGCCGGAAAAAATATTGCCAATCCGTTGGGAACTATTTTGTCTGCGGCCTTGATGTTTGAATATTCGCTGAATATGCCCGAAGCCGGCAAATTAATCCGCGAAGCTTGCGAAAAATCTATTGAGCAAGGTATTGTCACTTCCGACATTGCTACCGGGAAAGCATATACAACATCGGAAGTGGGCGACTGGATTGCCAAGCAATTGGCATAGTCTGCCAGTTTTTTAATCCCGCCGGTATTACATGGTTTGCGAATAACCATGTAATACCGGCGGGATTTTTTTTGATATATTGAACTGTTTTGACTTTTGTTGGTTCTTATCTTTAAGGTAGTATCGTAAAATCAGTAATTATCTGATATTTTGGCACGATTTTTACGGTTTATTTGTAAATAGCTAATAACAAAAACAAATAGTTTTTACAATTATGAAAACAAAGGAAATAGAACAAATTTTAGCTCCACCTCCTACACATTGGGTGGGTAACGGTTTCAAAGTACACAATTTTTTCCCTCACTTGTTGGATGCCCAACGGATGAGTCCGTTTTTTCTGTTGGATTATAATGCCATGATGTTTTTTTCACCAAGTGATATTCCGCAAGGCGTGGGAGTGCATCCGCATCGCGGTATCGAAACGGTAACAGTAGCTTACCACGGGAAAGTAGCACATCATGATAGCGCCGGGCATGGTGGTGTGATCAGTGAAGGCGATTTGCAATGGATGACGGCAGGCGGCGGGGTATTGCACAAGGAATATCACGAAGAGCTGTTTAACAAACATGGCGGTGATTTCCAGATGGCGCAAGTATGGGTAAACCTGCCCCAAAAAGACAAAATGACACCTCCTAAATACCAAACTCTTGTCCATAGTCAAATTCCCAAGTACCAACTGCCCGAAGAAGCAGGAACAGTGGAAGTAATTGCAGGAAACTATAATGGAACAAAAGGAATTGCGAGTACATTTTCGCCTGTAGAAATGTATAACATCAAGTTACAAAAGGGAGGAAAAGTCGCGGTTGTTTTGCCTGAAGAATATAATACCGGGATATTGGTAGTAAAGGGTTCGGTAATAGTGAACGACAAGGATATAGCTCCTGTCGATCATTTTATCCTTTTCGAGAATGAAGGTGAAAATATTACTTTACAAGCCCAGGATGAAGTAATCCTTTTAGTATTAAGCGGAAAGCCGCTTAATGAACCTATTGCCGCCGGAGGCCCGTTTGTGATGAACACACGCGGGGAAATAGCACAGGCATATCAAGATTTCTATGAAGGAAAATTCGGACATTTGGATGATTGAGCAGTAGATATCGCAAACATCATTCTGTATATTTTGTTTAGCTAACGAAAAGGATCCGGATAAATAAAAAG
Organism: Bacteroidales bacterium; assembly: GCA_031551645.1. Classification (GTDB taxonomy): domain Bacteria; phylum Bacteroidota; class Bacteroidia; order Bacteroidales; family UBA4181; genus JAIRLS01. The sequence goes on from JAVBNI010000245.1 coordinate 2,397, forward strand.
TTTTATTATCAACAACATAAACCAAATTAAAATGACAAAATTAAATGTATCAACGTTTATTGGAGGAATCAGCAGTAATTCAATAAACAAACGCCTTTACAATGAAATGATCAAACACAATACGGGAAACCTGTCGTTTAATCAATTTGACATTTCTGTGTTGCCTTTTTTCACACAAGACAAGGAAAATGACTTACCTGATAAAGTCAAGTCGCTGAAAGAGACGGTAAGACAATCGAACGCCGTTCTTTTCATAACACCTGAATACAACCGTTCGGTACCGGGTGTTCTTAAAAATGCTATAGATTGGGGTTCCAGACCATACGGTGACAATTGTTGGAATGACAAACCGGCAGCTGTCATGGGGGCTTCTATCGGGGCAATCGGAACTTTCGGTGCACAACAACATCTCCGGAATATATGTTCGTTTGTGAACCTTCACTTAATGAGCCAACCTGAGTTTTATTTCAACGTTTCTACCGGAATGACCGAGGCTGGAATGACTGAAAACAGTATCAATTTTCTGCATCAATTTCTTAAAAGTTTTGAAGATTGGATAAAACGTTTTTGAAAAGGTATTTGACAAGGAATGAAGACGGATGATTTATTTATCAGACAGGATTAACATGATTTACAGGATTATTTATATCTTGTAAATCATGTTAATCCTGTCGATAAAGACGAGAATATTATTTTGTCATTATACCCAACAGAAGGACTGTTGTAAAATCTTACTTTAAAAGGTGTCCTTATTTTTACCGAAAAACCTGCTAAACAATAACTTCATTTCAGTAATTCCGGAATTTCAGAAGGTTTTCGCGCAACAGGAATACCGGCATGTTCAAAAGCGGTTATTTTGTCATGGGCTGTTCCCGAGCCGCCGGAGACAATGGCTCCCGCATGTCCCATCTGTTTGCCCGGAGGTGCCGTTTGTCCGGCAATAAAAGCGATTACAGGCTTGGTGATATGTGTTTTGATATAATCTGCTGCCAATTCTTCGGCATCTCCTCCTATTTCTCCGATTAAGACAATTGTATCTGTATCCGGATCGTTTTCGAACATTTCCAATAACTCCTTGTAATACAAACCAACCACAGGATCACCGCCTACACCGACGGCAGTCGACTGCCCGTGTTCCTGTGTTGTGAGGTAATATACCACTTCATAGGTCAATGTTCCGCTACGGCTGATAATACCTGTTCTTCCCGGTCTAAATATCTGGGCAGGCATAATTCCAGCAATACTTTTCCCGGGAGATATCAATCCGGGACAATTAGGACCTATCAGCATGGTTCCTTTGCTACGGAGATAGTCGTATGCTGCAACTACATCCAATACAGGTATACCTTCGGTGATACAAATCACTAGCCTGATACCTGCATCAGCCGCTTCCATCATGGCATCCTTTGCAAAAGCCGCCGGTACGAATATAATGGAAGTATCGGCTCCCGTCTGCGCTACTGCGTCGTACATGGTATTGAACACTGGTATACCTTCATGGAAAAAACCGCCTTTATATGGTGAAATGCCTCCAACTACCCGGCTCCCGTATTTTTTCATCCTAACGGCATGAAACCCACCATCTCTTCCGGTAATACCTTGTACTACCAGACGTGTATTATTGTCAATCAATATGCTCATTTCTGTGATTTTTAACTGATTTTACCTATTGTTAGGTTAATTATAAAGTTACGCTATGAAAATTCGTAATTGATTAAAAATATGCATGTTGCAATTCTTAATTCTTAACATAACACTATGTTTGACTGTTGGTAATTGATGATATTGACTTTTGCGCTGCAGCTTCCATGGTTTCGGCTACGATAAATGGAGAATTCCGCAACAAGTTGCGTCCTTCATGTTCATTAGTTCCTGTCAGTCTGACTACTACAGGAACATTCATATGAATTTCTCCGAAGGCCTGCATCAAGCCTGCAGCTACATCGTCACAACGGGTGATACCGCCAAAAATATTGATCAGGACGACTTTTACACGAGTATCGGACAGCAACAATTTCATCGCATCTACAATTTTTACCGGATTGGAACTACCGCCAATGTCGAGAAAATTAGCAGGTTCACCTCCAAAGAGTTTGATGATGTCCATGGTTGCCATTGCTAATCCTGCACCATTGACCATACATCCGATATTTCCATCCATACGGACATAGCTGAATCCTTTGGACTTGGCTTCTTTTTCTTTTTGTTCCTCTTCGTCAGGCTCAAACAAAGCTTCTATATCGGGATGACGGAATAAGGCATTATCGTCAAAAGTCATTTTGGCATCAATAGCCAATACTTCACCTGTTTTGGTCAATACCAATGGATTGATTTCGGCCAACGAGGTATCTTTTTCCATAAACAAAGTGTATAGTCGCTGGATGATGGCAGTAGCCTCTCTGATAACAAACATGCTATCAAACAAGGAGAAAGCTACACGGCGGGCAAGAAAATCGGGAATCCCGACGGAAGGATCGATAACAAAACGGTTAATTTTCGTAGGTGCCATACGGGCTGTTTCTTCTATATCCACTCCTCCTTCACGGCTTGATATCAGAACTACCGATTTGGAATTTCGATCGATTGTGAGGCCTACGTAATATTCCGACGCTATAGAAACAGCTTCGGCAACCAGAATACGGTCTACAATCAATCCCTTGATATTCATGCCCAGCACAGCAGCGGCAGCCTTTGCCACTTCGCCTGCATTCGAAGCAAGACGTATGCCACCAGCCTTGCCGCGTCCACCGCTTAACACCTGGGCTTTAATTACCACTTGTGGTTTTCCTAATTGTCCATATGCCCGTACTGCTTCTTTGACGTTATGGCAGAGGATACTGCGCTCAACAGGAATATGGTAAGCGGCAAATAAATTTTTAGCTTGATATTCATGTATTTTCATGATGAATAATTTATATATTAATTAATAGGATGTATGATATATGTACACAAATAAACATGTTTTCAGGCTCTAATACGATACATGTGTGATGTAACGATTTGGTTATCTTCACTTCAGTGAGAAAATAGAGCATCAGACTTGTCTTGAGAAAGGACTTTGTTGCAACGATGTTGCTCTGATTATCAATTATTTATAATTTTCACTTTTTACTGGTAATTTTTGATAAGCAATTTATTTTTAAACAATTATAAAAAATAGCCTTCAAAATGGATCAAAAATTTTAATTTTCAATAACTTGTAAATCAACATATTATCCGTTGAAACAAAGTCTTAAGAAAGTGTTAAATAGTCTTTTTATCACATCAAGTACAAAAATAAATACATAGTTCAAATCTTTTTTATTTTTTTATAAAACTCTCATAAAAATTTTGTATCTTTATAGTTACACTGTTTTAACCGACTGAAAGATAGCCGTCATGTCCGGATACAACATCCCCTTATAGTTATAACAACAAAATAAAGCAAGATGTTTAAAAAAATACAAAATCGGGTAGGAGAAACGGGATTATTTCCCGTTTCGACCTCCCACACCACCCGGCATACCGTTCGGTACCAAGGCGGTTCCGTGCTTTGACACATTACTGCGTGTGAGATGTTGTTTTCAGTTATCCCTTCGGGACGATC
>JAVBNI010000044.1:0-8078 GCA_031551645.1 Bacteroidales bacterium
ATGGTTGCTCTCCAGCAGAGCCCTTCGCCGCTTCTCCTTGTCAAAACAAAAGTATTTGTAATCAATTTAATAAAAACAAAAAGTTATGAACAAGAAGTTGATAATACTAAATTCCTGTCAACCTTATTCATGAAAGGACATATCATTAATCATTAACCATTTATCATTAACCATTACTTAATATCCGATTAATGGATTTTTCTCAAATACCGTCGCCTTGTTATGTAATGGACGAGGCTTTATTGATCGATAATCTGAACCTGATCCGGGATGTCGCACAAAAATCGGATGTCGAAATTATTCTCGCACTCAAAGGTTTTGCCATGTGGGGAGCGTTCCCACTGATGCGGCCTTATGTGAAAGGCGTTTCGGCAAGTTCGATACATGAAGCCCGGCTGGCATACGAAGAGATGGGAACGCTGGCGCATGCTTATTCTCCCGCATATGTTGACGACGACTTCGACACAGTATTACAATACAGCAGCCATGTTACGTTTAATTCGCTGACCCAACACGAACGTTTCCGTAAACGGGTACAGCAATACAAACGCCCTGTATCAATGGGATTACGGATCAATCCTGAATTTTCGCAGGTTGGCACAGCACTCTATAATCCCTGTTCGCCCGGTTCACGTCTTGGGCTTACCATCCGGCAGATAGGAGAGTCCTTACCCGCAGACGTTGACGGCTTGCATGTACATGCATTGTGCGAATCGTCCGCCGAAGCCACTGCCAATCTGATAGAGGCGGTAGAACAGAAGTTCGGTCATTTCCTTCCGGAAATTAAATGGCTCAACCTCGGAGGAGGACATCTGATGACTCGTAAGGGCTACGACAAGGAATACCTGATAACGACATTACAGAAATTTCGCAAAAAATACCCGCACATACGTCTCATCCTTGAACCGGGCGCTGCTTTTGTTTGGGAGACAGGCGTCCTGGTAGCGACGGTCGAAGATATTGTCGAAAATGAAGATACTCGAACGGCAATCCTCAATGTGTCATTTACCGCACATATGCCCGATTGTCTTGAAATGCCCTATAAACCGCGTATCCGTGGTGCTTCCGATGCCCAACCTGGTAAAGTCGCATGGCGTATAGGCGGCAATAGCTGCCTGGCAGGCGACTTCTTGGGTGACTGGTCTTTCAATGATGAAGAACCTTACATCGGTAAACGCATCATATTCGAGGATATGATCCACTACACGATGGTGAAGACAACCACATTCAACGGCGTTCCCCATCCTTCCATCGGGTTATGGAATGACGGTGGATTTACTTTGCTGAAACGTTTCAGCTACGATGATTATAAAAACCGATTATCTTGATCCGTCTTTTGTCAAATATCCGACTGATAGTTGTGCTGATCGTATTCGGTTGGTTGAGCCATCCAACCGCTGAAGCACAGTTTAAGGACTACAAGTATAAATTCATTGGCAAGGTAATAGCAGCCGACAGTACTGCAGCACCCATCAAGGATTGTCACGTAGTCAACACAACACAACGCATGGGTACGATAAGCGACGAATCCGGCAATTTCACCATAACAGCCAACGTAAAAGACAGCCTTGAATTCAGTGTTATCGGGTTCGAAAAATTGAAAATCGTTGTAGCCGATTCCATGTATACCAATACCCGTATCGTCCGGTTAAAGCCGGCAACATATGAACTCAGCGAGGTAAACATCGGGTTGTTATCTACATATGAACGATTTAAACAAGATTTATTAAGTAAGGATATTCAAAAACAACCTGAGCTGAACATCGATCCCATCAACAAATTCGAAATATATACCCCTCCCCTCCCCGGCCAAGGCGGTTTCGGAACTTCCATAGGTAGTCCGATTACGTTTTTATACAACCTTTGGAGCAAAGAAGGTAAGCAACAAAGGCATTATCTCAGTATAGTGAACCGTACTGCCGAACACATCATCATCGGGGAAAAATTCAATGGCGACATTGTCAAACAGTTAACCGGTTTAGAAAACGAGGAACTGGTTGCATTCATGTCGTCCTGCTTTTTTACGAAAGAATATCTATTGTATGTATCACAGGTAGAAATCAACCGCGATATCATGAGAAAATACCGGGAATATGTGAAAAATAAGGAAAAGAAACAACAAGAAAACAATCATTTACCAAACGTCAACAAACCATGAGATTAGTTATAGTATGCCTGTTCCTGAGCCTGTTTTATCCGGTACATGCTTACCAGATAAATGTTTCTGTAGCTACATTTCCCAATACGCCTGTCTTTCTGGCCGGTTATTATGGCGATCGCGTGTTTGTTGCGGACTCTGCTTTGGCAGATGCTTCAGGTAAGGCGGTGTTTACAAGCGATCATGATTTATGCCCGGGCATATATGCTATAGTGATTCCGGGTAAATTGAATTACGATATTTTGGTAAATAACGGACAAACATTGGACATCCGTTTCAACGGGACGGCTGAAGCAACCATAAATGGCGATGCATGCACTTCTGCTTATGCAGGATATAGCACATGGCTGAACACAAAACCTTCGAAACAGCAGGCCGTTGAGCGACGCGAACAATTGATCGGCCAATATCCCAATAGTTTTCTCGCTGTATATCTCGCAGCACAGCAACCCGTCGAAATTGAAGAAACCAGCGCTACCGGCGATATATCACAAATGTTGAAAACATACCAGTACCGGAGACGGCATTTCTTTGACAGGATGAATCTTTCGGATGTACGGTTGTTACATACGCCATTGTATCATGAAACTTTACAATATTACATTTCGAAATTCGTTACCCAACAGACCGATACGTTAATTCATATTGCTTACCGCATACTCGAATTATCATCGGAAAATTACGAGACCTTCTTTTTTGTATCAGACTTCCTGATCGATTACAGTTTAAGATCTAAAATCGACAATGTCAACCGGTTGCACAACTTCTTACAACGCAGTCGCTACATGCTTGGTTCCAAGGCTATACCATTACTTCCGGCCAAATCAAGAGGCATGCATTTCCTTGTCAAGGATGAAAATTTACTGGTCGGTAAAATAATGTCCATGTCATTCACCGATACGGAAGGAGTAAAATTCGACCAATCATCCGTTAAAAGCAAATACCGGATATTCTATTTCTGGGATCCGGGTTGCCCACGTTGCCTGAGCAACGTTCCCGCATGGCAATCGGTACTGAATAAATACAAGTCCAAATCATGTTTTGGCATAGCCGTAAATACCAATGGTAACGTGCAACAAATCGAAAAACGGATCTTATCATACGAGCCTTTATGTGTTAACGTTTCGCTCAATCATATGCAGGAATGCGAACGTATTTTCTTTGCCGACAGTTATTCGAAAATTATTGTAACCAATATATCGGGTGATATCATTGGTATTTTTGGTTCGGCAGCGGCATTGGATAACTTTCTGAGCCTGATATGAGAGGTGAGAGGTGAGAGGTGAAAATGGAAAATTGAATATTGATTCAAGACACAGATAATCAACATTAAAAACACATTTAAAACCGTCGATTGTATAGGCGAAAGTACTTCTGGCGGTACATGTATTTGGAAAACTGGCGGCGGCTTTCATATACCTTATCGTTAACTCTTGATTCGCATAAATAATTAAAAATGACAAAATGAAAGAAAAAGTTGTTTTATTCTTGTTGCTAATGTTATTGGCCTCATCGGGCAATGCGCAGATTTACAAAGGAATATTAATCAATAAACAAAAAGGCAGTCCTGTTGAATATGCCAACGTTGGTATTGTAGATAAGAATATCGGGACGACATCCAATTTGGATGGACAATTTGAACTTAAAATACCATCTGAAAATTTTAAAGATTCAATAAGATTTTCAATGATAGGGTATGAAACTGTCACTCTGGTTGTTTCCGATTTCATCAACAAAAAGAACGATACAATACTGATGACGGAAAAAACTTATTCTATTTCGGAAGTCGTTATTTTAACTTCCAAATCTGAAATAAAAGTTTTGGGAAACAGGAGAGTGACAGGAACCGCTCACATGTCGTTACCTAATGGCGAGAAAGGTCTTGAAGTAGGGATTATTTTAGACCCGAAGAAAGGCAATCAGGCTCAACTGCAAACACTAATGATGAATGGCTTGTCAATTAGCGATCAAATATGGGATAATGAATCAAAATCTTGGGTTGCTTCCAATGCAGAGCTTGATACTCTATGTTTTAGAGTAAATTTATATCGCGTAAATTCAAAAGATGAGTTTGAAAACATTCTGACAAAACTCATATATATCACATATAAACCATATAAATGGGAAGACAGGAAAGCAGAAAAAATCATAAGTTCTCATCCTGTAGAGTTTGATATTTCCGAACATCAATTGGTCATTGACAGCAAATCCCTGATTACGATTGAATTTTACTCTGATGTTCCTCCCAATAGAGTGTGGTTTAGATGTCATTTACGAGGACCGAATACATATTTTAGAGCGACAAGTCAGGGAAAGTTTCAAAAATATCCTACTGGTGCGAGTGTTGGATTAGGTGTAAGGGCAAAGGTAATGAAGCGATAGAAACACTATATTTGGAAAAAGCAATTGATTATCTTAAATCACAAGAGGATTTCGATGAAAATTTACTCAAGTGTGTACACTGTTTACAGGACAAAAAGCCTTGATGGCGTAACTGATCTATTAGGTTTTACCTTGCGGTGAGATCGCTTCATTTATCTGTAATGATTTGATATCAAGCATACAAGTTGCTGATTTAACTCCAATGGGTAACGATTTGGTAACAACAGAACTGCTTTACAATGCATTGATTTTCTTGCTCAAATAACTCTATTTTGACTCAAAGATACAGTTTTTTGTTTTCTTAAAACAAAAGAAAAACAAATTAGGCTACTTTTGTTTCTTCCAGGTTCATATCCCTGATCTTTTCCTCAATCGACTGTCGCCGCTTCTGGTAAACCTCATCATGCTTATGTTCTATCCCTGCCAGTTCATCCGGGAAATGCAACCTGGCCAGTTCTATCAGCAGTGAAGATTTTTTTGAAACGCCAAAAGCATGAATAACGCCGCTCAGCAGGTAATCCCGCCTAATCATATTCTTCTGTTCGGGTGTCATATTTTGGATGATCTCAAACTTCTCTTCATCTGTCAGGCAGAATTTTTCTTCCACGCCAAAGCACCCAAAATGCCTGTTTTCCAGGCTTGACAGCATGTTGAAGTACAACAGGGACTCTTCGAAATCTGTCAGTCCGACCGGTTGTATCTCCGACTCCTTGAAAAGTTTTTTCAGTTCTTCCACAGTCTTTTCAACGGCGATTTCCTTATTCCGCTTGTCCTTAGCCCGGAATTTGGCCAACAGGTCTTCGTTGTTGTTGCCATTTGCTGGGTCGTCCTTCCGGTCAGCTTCAACCAGCGTATAACAATAGGAAAGTTCCGGACTGCTGATGTCAATGTATTTCCGGGCTTCGCCTTTGGCCACCTGTTGATCGATGCCCGCGACCTTCGCCTGGTATTCGGCTTCTTCACAATGGTATTCTTCGAGCGCCTGGTTGAATTCCTCTTCCTGCCCAAAGCATTCTCTAACCGGTATCTGCGGTTTGCCAGGATAGCTGATGGTATCCTTGCAGGTCACCTGTACGCCAAGGTCATTCAGTTCCCTGATAACGTCCTCGTTTGCATCGTTAAAATGATTGGTGCAAACCTCAATGGTTTCTTCATTTACCGCTTTTAGGCAAGTATCCACCACATGTTTCTGCTGTTTGGTTGACAAGCAGGCGCTATTGGAACAACGTCCGTGTTCAGGCATCGGGAATAATGTGCGTAGTTCAGAGTTATACTTGCATTCCAGACATTCTGATTTGTCGAAAGGAAACCGGTTCAACAGGGTGGTATACTTCCGCTCCATCCTTTCCTTGAATGCCTTCAACGGGAGATTCAGCCAGGAGGAATAACTGTTATCCGTATTCAGGTGCGATGCATATACATCAGCCTGTATCTCCACCTCGTAACGGGCGATATCAGCGCCGATGCCTATCCCGATCCTTTCCGTATCCACCATATCGGAGATCTCCGGTATCAGGTTGTTCAGGATCAGCCGGCTGTGGATGAATTTCTCGCTCTTGCCAAACTTTTCAGAAATGTCACTGATGGTGAGATCCTTGTCGATCAGCTTGCGGAAAGCATTGGCTTCCTCCGATGGCCGGATATCAAGGCGGGCAAGATTCTCCGAAATCATGGCATCGAACGATTTTGCGTCATCCATGTTACTGATGATGCATGGGATAGTTTCCAATCCCGCAATCCGTGCTGCACGGAACCTTCGCTCACCAAAGACGATTTCGTAAGGATGTCCATTTCCACTGACTTCACGGATGGTAATGGGTTGCAATATCCCGTGTTCCAGGATATTTTGCGCCAGTTCAACCAATGTGTCATCATTGAAGAACTTGCGCGGATTCATTGGGTTCGGGCTGATACAGCCGATTCCTACCTGCTCGATCTTCCCCATTGCCTGGGGTTCAACCACTTTCATTTTTGTACTTTTTGTACCCCCTGTACTTTTTGTACTTCTCGGTTTTGTACTTCTACTTGTTTTCATGATTTTTGATTTGATGTTATTGAAAAATAATTAATTGATAAAATTCCATATCCCGTCTGCAAATACGTAATAACCTATGTACCAGTGACCGTATTCGTAGCAATGTACCTTGATCTTCAGGGAAGGGTCTATGGTTAATGCCGCCGTAACCTTTTCAAGTTCAACCACCGGCATTTCCCATATCGCCTGGAATTCCAGGTCGATCTCGTACAGGTCGTTGTGCGCTTCACAGTAATGTTCCAGGAGAATATCTCTCCCCTGGAATTCCTGGAGCAATACATTACAATTCTCCCGATTACCGCTCTGACAATGCAGTTTATAAACCACTATACTTGCTTTCATCGCCATATTGATGGGTCAGAATTGTTAACTATTCAATATGTCAGGGTTCCTTCATCAGCAAAGCTGTAATAACCTTTTCTGGACAGGATGATATGATCCAGCATTTTGATTTGGACCAATTTGCAAGCTTCTCCGACGGCATGGGTGGTTACTCTGTCATGTTGGCTGGGGTCTGGATTCCCAGAAGGGTGGTTGTGGCAAAGCACGACGCGGCTTGCGTTGGCCAGCAACGCTGCCTGTACGATCAGGCGAACATCTACGTTTGTCGAGTCGACGAACCCCACTGATACGGTAAAAATTCCAAGGATGTTCATCCTGTAGTTCAACAGGAGCACCTTGAATATTTCCCGCAGGTCGATCTCTCCGTCGTCGTATGTCGGCAGCAGGCAACGGTACAGGTCTCCGGAGCAATTTACCTTTGTCTTGCCGTCTGTACGGTTGACATACGACAGGCGTATCACTGGAATGGATGATGTTGCAAGAATATCCAGGGTATTGCATGCACCTTCATATATGGTTGTTGTCATCTTGTTTTTATTTTGATGGTTTTATCTTGTTTTATCTCTGTTTTCATGGCCTCATTATCCGGTTCTCCCTCCATTCCATATAATGCTCTTTGAATGGGTCTACCCGTTCCGGTTCGTGCCTGGTCTTTTTGATGATCTTATGCAGGTAGGTCTTGTTGCAATCCCTGATGATATGCTGGACAAACCGGAGACACTTCTGCAAATCTTCCATGCATGTAAACTCCTGATGGGTGTGCGGAAGGTAATAACCACAGGATATGTTGACACACGAGACATGCAGTCCTCTCCTTTTGAGTACGATCACATCGGTGATCAGTCCATCGGTTGGCTTGTATTCAAATTTCCTGGGGGCTACATCCAGCAGGAATTCTTTAGAACACAAAGAGGTACTGAAATAAGTGGTGACCAGGTCGCTGTTGCCTTTCCGGTCGCATTGCAAAACGTACCTGCAATCATCGAAGAACGGCATGTCTGCATTTAAACTTCCCAGGCAACCGATTTCTTCGGAAACAAAAAACACGCATTTGATGGCCTCAAACTGTTCCAGGCATTTCAAACAGATCCATATCCCGTTCTTATCATCGGCGCCGATCCCGCAATGGCTTCTTTTCAGGTAATTAAAGCCGAAAAGTAT
>JAVBNI010000227.1:0-3976 GCA_031551645.1 Bacteroidales bacterium
TGGTTGCTCTCCAGCAGAGCCCTTCGCCGCTTCTCCTTGTCAAAACAAAAGTATTTGTAATCAATTTAATAAAAACAAAAAGTTATGAACAAGAAGTTGATAATACTAAATTCCTGTCAACCTTATTCATGAAAGGACAAATAAGTAATGATCAATGATAAATGGTTAATGACAAATGGCGCCTGCCCGACTTCGGCATTCAGGCGGGCAAAGCGCAATAAGGCAGGCTTAAGCAAATATCAAAAACGTCGATTATATCTTGCATAGTACTTATAAATCCCGATATTCATTTCAGGAACAATACCCTTACTGTAGCATTTTTGAAGGTTATTTTTTCCGTCGATCACAAATCTCCCTGACGTGCTTGACCACTAATGGAAAGGCTGGAGCCAACATATCATGCCCATAGCCGTCGAATTCATATAACACAGTATTCGGATGCTTGACGATTTTCATCATCCGCAGCATGTATGCATTTTCCTCGTATCGGCCGAGCATCTCCAGTTCGCGGTCACCCGTCATCAGGATAACTGGAGGAGCATCAGGACGAACATGATACAATGGGGCATATTCGTCTACGAATGGTTGAGTGTCGGAAATGCCTCGCTCCTTGCGAATAGTCATGTGGGTAATGGCATTGCCGCTTAACGGCAAAAGAGCCGCTATCCTGTCCGAATCAATATTATATGGCTTCAGCCAACGTTTATCCAAGCCGATCATCGAACTGAGATAAGCGCCTGCCGAATGTCCCGAAACAAATATCAGGTTGGTATCTCCACCGTATTTCCCTATGTTGCCGAATACCCAAGCCACGGCTGCTGCCGCATCTTCGATGTATTTGGGACAAGTGACTTTCGGATGCAGGCGATAATTGACGGCTACTACGCAAAAACCCTTTTCTTTCAATTCCTGGGGAACAGATTTTTCCCCACCAGTCAACCCTCCCCCATGAAACCAGACAACTACAGGGAAATTCCGGATGTTTTGAGGAAAATAGATATCCAGCACACATCGTTCGGCAATATAGGCATCTTGTTTACGTATAGCTTCCTCATAATATGGAATATTCTGCAACGTTTGGTATTCGTTTTTTTGCCCCCACAAGGTCGTGCAAACGAGTATAAAAGCCAATAATAATGAAGTTCTTGTCATGGCGTTCAATTTAATTATAAGTATATCTTGCAAATGTACTAAAAGTAGGTGTAACCTAAAAAAATATTGTAGATCAAATAAAGATCTTTTCCGATCAATCGTAATCAAAAATAGGACGAGCAATATTGAATATTTATCTTTCAATACTTAACCCGTGTGCGCACACAGTATAATAAATTTCCTATCGTGTACGCACACGGTATGATAAATTGACATTACATACCTAATAATTGAAATGATTGGGGACCTTCATTAAATAGCAAATCCAAAATACTTAAATTAGGTTCAAATCCCCATTTGTCAGAAAATACCTGTGCGTATTGCTGCGGAACAAAAGCGGGATCGACCGATTGCCTATTTGTTTTGGGATGGATGCCATTGCGCAGGTCGATTATGCCAGGACCAGCGTCCATGTATGCATCGCTTTCGCGAATAGTGAATGGTACCTTTATCAGCCGGCAAACCGTACGCAGGATTTGCATATTAAATTCGTACAGGTAGGCATGGCGTTCTGTAAAAAATACCATCAAGTCATCAATATAATATTCATAAAAAGGTGATCGCCTATAGGCAGACTCAATAGCTTTGAAATGTAGTTTTTGCCAGGGTGTGTCATATGCGATTTCCACCTCGGTGACTGGTATTTTAGGTTCCTGCGCTTTGGCAACCGGTACTGCCAGATCAAGCAAACCGTTGGCCGAATAGATAGTACAACGGTTGCGATACGATTGTTTGTTATAATTTTCATGTTTCTCAATGTATACAACCGTATTTTTCAATAACAGTTTTGAATAATATTGTACCGGTGCAAAATAAGCAGTCGACAGTAAAATCGTTTGGGTGGAATTGGACACGAGAAAATTGATGAGGAACAATACTATTTTTTGCAGAAATTACCAGGTTATGTCAAGTGGTCATCCTTATTCCAGGATAAAAAGCCTTGATGACGTAATAACCTATTAACCTGTGAATATGTCGCTGGGTTGAGCGGCATTGCAACTTAGCGAAGCGATCCTGCCCGACTATGTTGTTCAGGCGGGCTCATGACCGCAGGGAGTAAATGCCGCCGAATGTGCACCAATCTAGCTTTTTCTGAGTATTCAATATTTTTAGTGTCGTGTCAAGTGTATTTTGTCAATTGAAACCTAACAGGTTTAAAAAACCTGTTAGGTTTTTTCGAAAAGCAAATCCGACATTTTACTGTTGACACGACATTAGTATGAATAATACAGGATAGAAAAAACAAAAACCGACTTAAAGCCACTTCACTTCAAGCCGGTTTTTGTACAATAAGCTTTTTTTATTTTTTTGCTGGATTTGCCGCTTTATATTTTGCATTGATACCTTCCAACACCGAAGTTGTGATATCAGATCCTTGGTTGGCAAACAGGATTTTACCATCAAATGTATTTCCGAGAATATATTGATAGCCTTTATCCTTATTGTATTCCTTCAAGTAATCCATAACTGATTGTAAGACCTTACGATTCAGCACTACTTGTTCCTCGGCTATTTGCATGCGATAATTTTCGCCAAGCTGCATCAGTCCTTGTTCGTCAGCCATCAGCTGTTGTTGCATTTCGCCCAACTTGGCACGTGTTTCAAGACCTTTTTGTGCTTTATTTTGAAAATCATTAGCATCTTGCTGAAGTTTCTTTTGCTTGTTGCTCAATTCAGCATCCAACTTTTGTGTTTTTGTTGTCAATTCAGCCGCCAAATCCAAATACATCTGATAGTTCTGCATCAGAGAATCGATATTGACATATGCAATTCCTCCCTCGCCAACCACCGTTGTACCATTTATTTCAGTCGGAGTTTCAACATTATTTTGACTTGACGGAGCTTTTCTCGTAAAAAACAAAACAAAAAGCACGACCACTGCCACCAATAATATGCCTTCAAGCACTAAAACCAAATCGAGTTTTTTCATTAGTGAAAAATAATTTTAGATTATTAAAACCCTGCAAAGATAAATAACCAAATTGAATATTAACTCTTAAAAAAATGAAAATTATTATTAGCGATTTTAGTTGCCAAATCGGTTGGGTGGGATGGATGATATTTTAACCATCCCCATTAAAGGCATTTTGTCATTGGCAACCAACTTATTTTTTGCCTTTTGGCGTTTTTCTTGGATCATTAACTCAATGTATTCAACCATTTGTGATTTTTTGTGTAATCCATTAGACCAAGCATTCGTATAATCTGAAAGGTGCGACTGCATTCTTTATGCCAAGATTGCTATATATGTTTTCAATTTTATCAACCATGAGATCTCCGCAAAATAAATGGCGCAAGTCAAAGCAGATGTCTTCATTATGTACGCTTTCTTAAGTAAGCAATATTGATTTATAAACGCATAATTCTGAGCCATAGTCACCAAACAGTATAATTAATTTGCTTATTTTCATAATTTTACATCTGGGCGTTCATGTAAATGAAAATAATTCGGATAAATGTTGTAACGATATTTTTTTTTAGTATTTTTGGTCAGGAAAAAACGCTGAATTGTTTTTGTTTGTACCCTACAAAATGACAAACAATTTGTGCTAATCGGTAGGTAGATATTAGGAGTTCATTTATGAGATGAATTGTTTAATTTGAAAACTGGTCAATTTTATTTTCGAATTCTAAATTGATAATTTATGAAAACTGTGATGAAATTTTTTTTGTTCCTTGTCGGCTTAGGAACGCGAACAAAATAATTTTCCCAATTCAAGCAGATATTCGATAATTCAGTTCAGGTATCTTAGGATGTGGGCTTATGTTTTGATAATCAATTTCTTTCTTGTCAATTTTTTGCCCTGTTTGATAATATTTCAAA
>JAVBNI010000143.1:0-18231 GCA_031551645.1 Bacteroidales bacterium
CAGACCGGGATTTTGCCTACAGCTTCTTTCTGATTCCACCTCGCGATGGACACCATTGCCTGCGGCTAACGGTTGGTCGCTACCTACCCCCGTAGTGGACTTACACCACCAAGTTGATCAATCATGCACGGCACACCAAAAAAGAGCGGTTCTCCCGAACGGCTCTTTCCTTATTTACAACTATTAACTTATGAGAAAAAACTACTGCTACTATGAAACTATTTTATGTTTTATTAATCTTCTGATATAAGAAGATCAATTATCGTGCCAAACTATATTAATCGTTTGCATTTTTCATCGCACAGCATCTCAAAATATCATCTATCTATATTTAATATATTAATTTTAAGATCATTAAAATAAAGTGAAATTATTTGGATAGCTCAACAGTTTTTAATTTCGGGTAACTATCTGAAACAATTTGCCAGATTTCGGCATCGAATCCATCAGGTAATTTTCCAGTAAACTCTTCCGTAGTTTTGGAAATTACACTATTGATTTGATTGTTATTGTCGACCCCTATACCTGTTTTCATGCCTGTATTTTGCTGGTCATAATAACAGGCGGAAATAACCGCATCAGCATCATTATTTCGTCCGATCAAGCCACCGGCTTCACCTTTGCATTTAACTTTCCCGGTTGCATAACAAGTCTGTAACTTAGCCCAGTTCCATCCGACCAGACCGCCCGCTGTTATTTTTGCAGCGACCGCTCCGCTGGCATAACTATTAACTACTGTCCCACCATGCTCGCCAATTAAACCACCGACTGATTCTTCGCCGGAAACAGGGCCAATGGCAAAGCAATTAACAATGGTACCGCCCGAATAACCTGCAAATCCACCAATACCGAAGTTAAATACTTCATAACCCGTCACCGAACCTGTTGCATATGAATTTTCGACAATCGTTAAAGAGCCGGGATAACCGTTAAAACCGATCAAACCTCCTACATCGAAGCTGCCAATAACATTGCCCCGTGCATGACAATTGCTGGTTTTTCCACCGTGCTCTCCGATCAAACCTCCTACCGATTCCTCACCATCTACTTTACCCGAAGCATAGCAATTGGTAACAATACCGCCCGAATATCCGACTAAACCGCCAATACAATAATTACCGGAACCATTTCCGATCACTGTGCCTGTTGCATAACAATTATTGATCTGAACGGTACTTTTCAAGTATCCATTAAAGCCAACCAAACCGCCAATATCAAAATAACCTGTCACATTTCCCCTGGCATGGCTATTGGTTATCATACCACTATCCGTCCATCCGACCAGACCACCAATCCACTCTTCTCCGGAAACATTACCGGAAGCATTACAATTACTGATAATATTATTATTGCGTCCAATCAAACCGCCAACATTACAATACCCATTTACTTTTCCCGTAGCATAACAATTGCTGGCAATCCCCATCATCCGGTCACCATTCACTCCGGCCAAACCGCCGACATCATTACTGTTGCTGTATACCGTAGCAGTCGAATAACTATTGGTTACGGCGCCATTGTTGATGCCAACCAATCCGCCGACACATTCATTCAAGCCGGCAACATCACCCGTAGTATAACAGTCGAACACCGACCCTTCGATTACTTCACCGGCTAATCCGCCAATCATCATTTTACCTCTTATGTAACAATTGACAATGCCAAGTTTCTCGATATATGCACCTGATCCGCAGGCTCCAAAAAGCCCCTGATAATCCCCTCCTTTGAGAATGGTCAGATTTTCTACCATATGTCCGTTGCCATGGAAATATCCACAAAATCTTTTGGAATGATCGGAATAGTCTTCTCCAAATAAACCTATTGGCGTCCATTCGCGGGTATTCAAATCGATATTGGAAACAAGCTGAAAATGCTTATTTACATAATTTTTACCCTCGTTCACCTGTTTAGCCAAGTAAGCCAGATGTTCTGCTTTTTCTATCAGGATCGGATTAGCTTCCGAAGAACCTTTACCTCTCGTTTCATCAAAAGCAACTGCAAAATCGGACCATTTACCAACTGTTTTCTTTTTCTTGTCAATAGGGAAGCTCGACTTTTTGACCAAAAGTGTCCGTTCGGGTTTTTCTCTTTCTTTTTTACTTCTTTTTACCCGTTTCATCGAATCCTGCTCCGACACAGGAGTATTTTCATTTTGCGCCTGAATGTTTTCTGTTGTAATAACCAGCAATAACAAGGGAATCAGACAATATATAATTTTTTTCATCATTTAAATATAAAATATCACATATTCAGTTTATTACCACTAATTTATTAAGATACAATATAAGATTCATACATATTATAAAAGACAATAAAGTTACACAAAAACTTAAAGACTAAACAATATTTTTACATGAAAATTTATTATCTGCAAAAATAATAATGGCAACATTCTCAAAATGAGAAGATTATCAATATCAGAATATATTTAGGAACAACTAAATTTTTATCAGTACGTAATTATCTTGAAATATAAGAAGAAAAAATCATTTTACATTTAACACCGAATCGTATTTCCCCTGTTCATGAAGCAAATCCACAGCAGCTTTTATTTGCGAATCTTTCCGCATGGTATTGGCTATCCTACCCGGACTATAGTAATACCGTGAGGCTATTTCCTCACTTAACAATTCTTTTACATCTTCCCGATGGATTTCCAAATCCTTGAAACGATCATGTGATAATTTGGCTTGAAGCGCTTTAAATTCTGCCTCCGAATCTTCCATATATTTTTCTTTTTTGGCTACTTCCTTCAATTTGAGAAATGTTAACTCGGTTTCGGTTTGATAATCAAAAAATTTATCCTGTAAATAAGCCACAAAGCCATCATACTCCCGATCGCTTAATTCAAACTTTTTGGCTTGAGGAATCGAATCGTGCCGATGGGAATATATAGTTGCATAATTGAAAATCAAATTACGAATATATAAAGTCACGGCAATACGGCTAAGCGTT
Source organism: Bacteroidales bacterium (assembly GCA_031551645.1). GTDB lineage: Bacteria > Bacteroidota > Bacteroidia > Bacteroidales > UBA4181 > JAIRLS01. The sequence continues at coordinate 2,956 of JAVBNI010000143.1, forward strand.
TCCGGCAATGCCTCGACATCGGGACTAACTCCTCCCCCATCACGTACAATACGATTATTTTTCAATGTCTTATATTCGCGGATTAACGAATCGGGAATATAACCGACACTACCGTCCGCCTCGCGGTGGGTATAGTCAAGTGCCTGTATGCAGCGTCCGCTGGGAATATAATATTTGGCAGTAGTAACTTTTAGTTGTGTATTGTAACTCAATGGGCGGGTTGCCTGTACCAATCCTTTTCCAAAAGTACGCTGCCCGACAATGGCGCCCCTGTCTAAATCCTGAATAGCGCCGGCCACGATTTCGGATGCTGAAGCCGATGAACGATTCACCACAACGACCAATGGTATCACGGTATCGACAGGTTCGTGGCGCGTAATGTAGATATTATCCCATTGCTTGACGCGCCCCCGTGTACTCACTACTTCCTGTCCGCGTTTTACAAACAAGTTGACCACTTCTACCGCCTCAACCAACAATCCGCCGGGATTATTGCGAATATCCAGAACCAGTGATTCGATCGGATATTGCCTTTTCAATGCCAACAATGCTTCTTTTACTTCCTTACCGGCTTCGGTCGAAAAATTGGATAATCGGATGTATCCTGTCTTATTGGCATTATCCAAAGTTCCATAATATGGCACATTGGGGATAGTAATCGTCTCACGGACAAGTGATTTGTTTATTTCATGTTTGGTGGAGGCTTGCAAATAGGTAAGCTCTATTTTGGTATTGGGCACTCCTTTCAGCATCTCGCTGACAGCATCGTCAGTTTTCCCCGTCAACCATTCACCATTGATTTTCATCAACATATCACCTATCTTGATCCCGGCTTTGTCGGCAGGATAATTTTTCGAAAGATCAACAACCGTCATCGCGTTATCGATGTTCCGGACCGAAAAACCCAAACCGCCATACTGACCGGTGGTAACAGTCTTGTAGTCCTCCATTTCCGACTCGGGAATAAATGTTGTATATGGGTCGAGCGTTTCCAGCATTCCATCTATTCCCTTACTGATCAGTTTTTCAGGATTGGGTTCGTCTACGTAAAACAGGTTCAGTTCACGGAAAAGATTGAAAAAGATATCCATATTCTTCACCATCTGAAACTCCCTGTCGGAAAGACTAACGAACGATATCGAAGCTACGACGGTAATGACAACGATTACCCCTCCAATCTTTATTTTTCGATTTTTGATTTTCATGCCGGTAACTCAAGTTTATTTTTCACGAGCCTGCAAATCTGCTCGATCCAATATCAACAACCAAGGATATACTTTGGTTATTTGCTTGCTTTATTTTTTTTTACCTCATCAATAAACACGCCAAACATGTATTCCGTGTCTGTAGCTCCTCCCGATGCTTCAGGATGGAACTGGGCCGAAAAGAAAGGCTTTGTCTTGTGGCGGATACCTTCATTGGTCTGATCGTTCAGGTTGAGGTAAAATGGTTCCCACTCGTCGGACAAAGTCTTCAGGTCGATGGCGAAACCATGGTTCTGGGCGGTAATGAATGCCGTATTGCCACCTACTTGTCTTACCGGCTGATTGTGGCTGCGATGCCCATATTTCAGCTTATAGGTTTCTGCGCCGGCAGCCAATCCCATCAACTGGTTACCTAGACAAATGCCCATCATCGGTTCGTTCCGTTCAAAAGCCCGGGCAAGATTCCGGATGATAGCTTCGCACTTTCTGGGATCGCCGGGACCATTGGTAATGAACAGGCCATCGTATTCCTCGCCAAAAAAATCATAATCCCAGGGAACCCGGATAACGGTGGCATCATTAGCAATCAGGTCGCGAATAATATTATATTTTACTCCGCAGTCTATCAACAAGATACGATGCGAACCATTGCCATATATGATTTTTTCCCTACAACTTACTTTATCCACCAGATTTTCCTGATATGGATCATATAATGGCACATCCTGGTTCTGGTATACAACCTTACCCAGCATGGTGCCTTTTTCGCGCAGATGTTTAGTCAACATACGTGTATCCACACCATAGATACCGGGAACTTTGTGTTCTTCCATCCAATCGCCCAAGCTCTTGTTGGCACTCCAATGACTGTAGTTTCTTGTATAATCGGTCACAACCAGGGCAGAAATATGAATGCCATCCGATTCAAAATATTTGGGCATGCCATTTTCTTTATCTCCGCCCGGTATTCCATAATTGCCGATCAGGGGATAGGTACTCACCAGAATCTGTCCCTTGTACGAAGGATCGGTAAGACTTTCGGGATAACCCGTCATTGCCGTATTGAACACAACTTCTCCTGCCGCCGAACCTTTATAGCCGAATGATTTTCCGGCACATTCGGTACCGTCTTCCAAAATGATTTTTATATCTGTCATTTAATTAATTATGTATTCTATTTTTCCGTAATAAAATCCTTGATTTGTTCGGGAGCCAATCGTTTGCCGATAATAATCTCATTTTCGTCGAGCAGGTAGATGATCGGTGTCATGGAAATATCGTACAAATCACGGAACTTGTTGCTGAAAGGACTCCAAGCATTGGTCCAGCCAAACAAATTGTGGTCGTTTACGAAATCGATCCATTTTCCTTTGGCTTCCCTGGAAATAACAGTCTGAACAGTAATCACCTGTAATCCTTTACTTTTATATTCCTCCCATACCTTGTACATGTCCTGGATCGTTTTTTTACAATGGCTACAACTGTAATCCCAGAACAGGATGGCAGTATACTTGCCTTTCATATTTTGGCGAAAATCCTTTATTGTGACACCTGCATACAAATCGAACTTGATAGCGGTATCCAATGCGGCAGCCTTAAAATGCTCGGGAGGCAACACCTGGAGCATTTCCATAGGCGGCGCCGGTTTACCTATCAGATTGGGCTTTTTCTTCTCAACCTCTTTTTTCAGTTTGTCGATATAATCAGCTGTACTCCACGAGGCATAGGGAATATACCATTTGTCGGCAAGATGTACCCAAACGTTTTCGTGCACCATCACTTTGCTTTGCGTATAGTAATTGAACAAGGACACCAGTATACAACGGAAAATAGCGTCGTTACTTTTTGCTTTGGCTAAAATCTTGTCGGCCTCGGCGCAGATGGTATCAGGATGTTGGGGTATAACCCGGTTCATGTATTCGGACACTTTTTCCTCATAGAAAGGCGTCCGCAACATTTCCGGATCATAAATATTCAGATTATCAAAAAAATGAGCCCGATACCAGCGATATACATATGTGGAATTGGTAATACGACCGGCTGCATCTTTCGGAGGTTCAGGCAAATCCAGTGGAACAAGCGTTTGCAAGAATTTACTGACGAACAATCCCGGATGATCATCGATCAATTTCTGGATGTATTCAATCCGCTCCTTGTTCAAGGATTGCAGCTGCGTGCGGATATCCTGTTTTTCCCGGTCGGTAGTCGCTTTATTCATCTGCTCGTTCAACTGCTGCCATTGTTTGCTACGCGCAGCATTATAACGCTGGAATTCGAAAAATACATCATTCTCGACAGAGGAAGTAAAACGTGTTTTGTTGATAAAATCGGAAGTATCGGCACCGATACCGAATTTCTGTTCGTTACCGATTACAATGTCATATTTCTTCTTGTCATTGTAGATGAAATACAAGCCTTTGTCTAAGTTTTTCTTTCCTTTGAAAACCCCTTTTCCATTTTTGAGAATGGTGGTATCATCGGAGATCAACATATCGCCCTTGGCAAAAAAATGCCCCAGGATTACAGTATCGTTTCTGCTTTTGATAGAAATACTTATTTCATATCCTTGCGAAAAAACCGGCGCTGCTGCCAGAATGGACAACAAACAAATGTTTTTCAAAAAACATAAAACCTTCATATCCAAATACTTTTTACACTTATATACATACTTGGCCGTTATGTAAAAATCTGTCAAAGGTAATAAAATAATCGGGAACTAAAGTCCGGATATCAACATCACACTCATCTTTCGATGATAAACTCTTTGATGTGATCTATACCAATATTTTTGCTAATGATGGTCCCGTGCTCATCGAGCAGATAAAGAGTTGGAAATGACGACACATTATATAGATCCCTCCATTTGTTGCTATATGGGCTCCAGGCATCAATCCACCCGAACAAGTTGTGTTCGTTTACATAATCAATCCATTTGTTTTTAGCTTCCTTGGTATTTACTTCCTGTAAAGTTATCACCTGCAGGCCTTTCGATTTATACTCTTCATATACTTTGAACAGTTCGAGGATTGCCTGTTTACAATGTCCGCAATTATAATCCCAGAAAAAGAGGACTGTGTACTTACTTTTCACAGTTTTGCGAAAATCATTCATCGGACTTCCCGCATGCAAGTCATTTTTAATAGCCGTATCCAGCATAGCAGCTTTGAAATGTTCAGGCGGAAGAACCATCAGCATCTCTATAGGTGGAGCAGGTTTACCGACAAGATTGGGCGTTCTTTTTTCCACTTCCTTTTTTATCTTGCCGATATCGTCGGCAGAAGCCCACGATGCATAAGGGATATACCATTTCGCAGCTAAATGTACCCAAACATTTTCATGTGTCACGACTTTACTGCTTGTATAATGGTTCCACAAAATAGCCCATACACAACGGAACATGGCATCATTACCCTGGGTTTTCGCCAGTATCTTATCTACCACGGCACAAATGGTATCCGGATGTTGGGGAATAAACCATCCGCCTATAAACTCAAGTAACTTATCCTCATAATTAGGCGTCCGCAACAGTTCGGGATCATAGATATTGAAGTTATCGAAAAAACGAGCACGGTACTGATACAAACGACTCATATAAAGTGAATCAATGATACGTCCTTCAGCATCTTTCGGCACTTCGGGCGCATCTACCGGAATGAGCGTTTTCAAGAATTTGCTGACATACAATTCGGGATGTCCGTCGGCCAATTTCCGGATATAATCATTCCGCTCCCGGTACAATGTCTGCATCTGTGTATGAATATTTTGCTTCTCCTGCTCGGTGGTTACAGTTTTCATCTGCTCGCTCAATTGTTGCCATTGTTGGTTACGTGCAGCATTGTAACGCTGGAATTCGAAAAACACATCATTCTCGACAGATGAAGTAAAGCGTGTTTTGTTGGCAAAATCAGAAGTATCGACAACGACACCAAATTTCTGTTCGTTACCTATCAAAATGTCATATTTTTTCTTGTCAGTGTAAATGAAATACACACCTTTTTCCAGATTCTTTTTCCCTTTGAAAACCCCTTTTCCATTTTTGAGAATAATGGTATCGTCGGAGATCAACGTACTATTCCTGGCAAAAAAATGTCCCAAGATTACTGTATCACTTTTGCTTTTGATAGAAATACTTATTTCATATCCTTGCGAAAAAACCGGTGTTATCGTCAAAATAAACAGCCAACAGACATTTTTCAAAAAAGACAGAGTTTTCATATACTCAATTACTGTAAAAAACTGGTCTAAAATAACATTTACGACGAACAATATGTTTTTGTTACAAGCTGTTATCTTTTTAACATTTATTGGGAGATGATACAAAAAGTGATACTGCGCCTCATGGGTTCCGGTTTGTCTCCGGTTAAAGTCAAATTGATCAAAAGTTCATTCTACCGTCAAATATATACAACCTCAAGTCATTGAAATCAATAACAGACAAAGTAAATATTCGGCAAGTTCTATGCGGAGTTTGGCGAGCGCTCTTACAATTTGTGTTTTGATGGTTGCGATGCTGATACCTGTTTTTTTTGATATTTCTTCGTGCGAAAGCATCTCGAAACGACTCAATATAAATACTTCGCAACATTGAGGTGGGAGTTTGTCGACAATTTTTCTTATCTGTTCATGAATATCCTGTAATATCAAATTTGACACCGGATAGTCTTCTATAGAGGACAAATAAGCTTCGTATTCTTTTTCAAAGTCCTGATCAGCATTTTTCAAAAAGGCATTTTTCCCTCTTTCCCTCAACAAATGATTAATGGCTTGATTGCGAACTGTGGCGTATAAATACCCGGCAAGAGATGTATCAACAGATAAATCGCCACGTTTCTCCCATATCCTGACAAACGAATCTTTGACAACGTTTTCCGAGTCTTCTCTATTGTGTAAGTAGTGATTAGCATAAACACAAAGTTTCTTGAAATACATCTTGAACAATAATTCAAACGCCCGTTCATCACCTTGTTTTAATGATCTGACTATACTTTTTTCAATATCTGTCATGCTCGAGCAAAAATTATATCAGGCGTCAAATTTAGACAAAAATAGATCAGTACGTTTATGAAAAAAACAAGTTAAAAAAACATTTATTGGTAAAAAATATTCACCCTTGTTTTCCTGATCTGCTTTTATGTGTCATTAATAGTAGAAACGTAAAAGAAAAATGCAAGAATTAGATTACATACCATCTGAGATAAAGGAACTGATAGCCGGTTACTTACTTGGTATTATCGACCAGGAAGGAATGAAAAAACTGTCTGAGTGGATACATGCGTCTGAAGAAAACAAACAACATTTCAACCAATTAAATGATATATGGCAGGCCGCAGCTTCCGACAAGGAATTTGATCATGTCGATTTACAAAAGCAATGGATGGAGGTGATTTCGAGAATGCGGAAAAAACAAAAATCGACATCCCGGAAAATGGATACTCCCAAATCATATGACACCTTTAAACGTGTTTTGAAAATAGCGGCAATATTCATAATAGTTTTTGGTGCCGGTATGTTTGTACAACACTTTCGTAATCCAAATACCGGGGAATTGGCCGCCGGATATGTCGAAGTAAAGGCTCCTATCGGTTCCAGGGCTCATGTAACGTTGTCCGATGGCACCCAGATATGGATGAATGCCGGAACAAGACTGACATATAGTAATTTGTATGGCAAAAAAGACCGTAACGTCAATTTGTCCGGTGAAGCTTATTTTTCAGTAACCAAACAGACAGACTTGCCTTTTATGATCCAAACAGCCGATATCAAAATTACGGCCCTGGGAACAACGTTTAATGTGAAAGCGTACGAGGAAGAAGGACGGGTCGAGACTTCGCTGGAATCGGGTAGTGTAAAAATCGAACGGATGAAGCCTGACGATAACACAATCGACAGGAGTGAACCGGTTATTGTCCTGCATCCGAATGAAAAAGTCTCACTGGTAACCCATACCACTAAGAACCGACTAAAAGAAGCCGAGAAAAAAACGGAACCTAAAGAACAAAGTACACCACTGGATGAAACACCACCAATACAGGAAAGTATAGTAGAAAAAATAGACGACATACGGGTTTCCACTTCTTGGAAGGACAATAATTGGGTTATCCGCGGCGAATCGATGAAATCGCTTGCTGTAAAGCTTTCGAGACGTTACGACGTTCATTTCATATTCAACGACAAATCCCTGGAAAAATACAAATTTTCGACCATCCTTCGCGACGAAACTCTGGAACAGGTATTGAATATGATTCAACTCTCAGCTCCTATTAAATATACAATCCAGGGGAAAACCGTATATCTCGGCTTGAATCCAAAATATGAAAAAACATTCGAAGGAAGCAATCAATAAAAATGCAAAACTCAAATAAGTAACCTATTTTCAATAATCTATCATCTAATCCCCAAAATAAAATGCCTATGTAACATTTCAGGAAAACAAACAAAAAGCCGCCGGATGCTACCAACATCCAACGGCTCATCTTAAACAGCAATACTTTCACCAAAAAAGTTTTTAACCATTTAATATGCAAATATATGAATTTTAAAATGATTTTGTGCCGGAAATTATTCGGCAAACAAATAACTAGAGTTATGAAGCTATCGTTTTTATTGCTTATTCTTGGCTTATTGCAGCTATCCGCCAACGTCTTTTCCCAAAATACAGTAGTCTCGTTGGACATTGATAGAAAATACACAATCAAAGAGTTATTCCAAATAATTGAAGATAAAACTTCATACCGTTTTTTCTACAATGATGATCTGACTGATCTGGATAAAGTCGTATCAGTATCGCAACAAGATGTTCAGGTAAAAGACCTGTTGAATTTCATTCTCGACGAAACAACAGTAAGTTACAAGACGTTGGAAAATGATATGATTGTTGTGGCTCCCAGGGAGATTTTGCAGCAGGGTATTACCATCACCGGGACAGTAACCGATAAAATAGGAGTTCTGTCAGGTGTAAATGTATTGGTAAAAGGAACACTGGTCGGTTCGGTAACCGATGCTAACGGGAATTACTCCATTACAGTTCCCGGCGAAGATGCCGTATTGGTGTTTTCTTTTGTCGGTTATGAAGTTCAGGAATATGTTGTCGGTAGCCAACGGCATATTGATGTCATTTTAGCCGAATCATTAACCAGCCTGGAAGAAATCGTTGTAGTGGGTTATGGCACCCAGAAAAAAACATCGGTAACAGCAGCTGTTTCCACATTGAAAGGGAATGAAATAGTATCAGTTCCCGTTTCGAATATGTCTGGCAGCCTGACCGGAAGAATGTCGGGCGTAATCGTAAGGCAAGGATCAGGCGAACCCGGCAAGGATGGGAGTTCTATCTATATCCGGGGCGCTTCCACCACAGGTTCGACCGCTCCCCTGGTGATTGTAGACAATATTCCGAGAAGCTTTAATTCCCTGAATCCAAATGATGTTGAAAGCATTACCATTTTAAAGGATGCTGCAGCTGTTGCTCCTTACGGGGTGGCGGGCGCCAACGGTGTTATCCTGGTTACTACTAAAAAAGGAAAAAAGGGTACCCCTACGGTCAGTTACCATGGCTATGTCGGATTTCAGAATCCGACCGTATTACCCGAGGTTGTCGATGCTTTGGGATTTATCGAATTAAAAAATGTTGCTGCAAAAAATACAGGTGTTACAGAACCTTATTCCGATGAAATTATTCAAAAATTTATAGATGGCTCTAATCCTGATCTATACGCGAACAGCAATGTCTGGAAAGAAAACCTTGACCGGAACACAATCCGGACACAGCACAGTATCAACTTGTCAGGAGGAAACGATTTGTTTACATACTATACCTCTTTTGGGTACTATCACCAGGACGGGCTCTGGTCGACAAATTATTCGGACCGGTTTAATATATCCCTGGGGTTGGATGCACAGCTATCCAAATATACAAAAATTGCACTTAATGTGAAAGTTACAGAAGACCGGAGTATGTATCCCGGTATAGAAGGGGATGATGTCCGGGGAATCACCCGCATCTTTGAATTATTGAAATACGACTTCCCTGTCAAACCCAATAAATTCTCCAATGGATTGTATGCTTCTTATTCAGGGCCAAATATTTATGAAAGTGGTTATCTAAAGTTCAAGCGCCGCGAGATTTTTTCACAACTATCCATCATGCAGGATTTGCCATTTGTTCCCGGCCTTTCTCTCAAAGGAACCATTGCCTATGACCCGACCAACATTCTCAATAAATTATGGAGTTTACCCCCTGTTTATTGGAGCATTACAGACGCAACGACAACCCCGTATACTTATAAACCATCGGTCCTGGGCAGAACCAAGCCCTATCTTTCCGAGTCAATGCAGGACAATTACCGGATTACTTCGCAGGTAGGTCTTGAGTATGCAAAAGATATAAACGAGAATCACATAAAAGCCCTGGCGCTTTTCGAAGCAATAGGATATAACTATTCCGGCCTTGGCGCCGCCAGGTTGAATTACAACCTTTTGGTGGATGAATTGAGTATGGGAAGCTCCAACCAGACAGATGGAAGTAACAGCGGTATGTCGAGCAAGACACGACAAATTGGAGGTGTATTCCGGGTCAATTATGATTACAATTCGACATATTATCTGGAAGTCAGCGGAAGATACGATGGCAGTTATTATTTTGCCAAAGGAAAAAAGTTTGGCTTCTTCCCGGCGGTATCTCTTGGATACAGGTTATCGGAAGAGAACTTTATGAAAAATATCCAATGGATAACCAACCTCAAAATCAGAGGTTCATACGGCGAAGTAGGAGCCCTCGCCGGATCCCCTTTTCAGTATTTAAATACATATGGGGTATCGGGTATGGCCGCCATCCTTGGCAACTCGGTGCAACAGGGAACATACGAACGACAGGAAGCAAATCCCAATATAACATGGGAAAGGGCAAGGAAAACAAATATCGGCCTGGATGTCAATTTATGGAATCACCTGTTTACACTCGAAGCAGATTACTTCTATGAAAAAAGGTCCAACATGCTGGTAAATCCGAATGTAATAGTTCCCAGCGAATACGGGATTGGGCTCAGCCAGGTCAACGAAGCCGAAATGGACAACAGGGGAGTTGATTTGACGGTTGGCACCAATTTTAGGATTTCCAAGGACTTACGAATGGCTTTCATCGGAAATTTTACCTACGCAAAGTCAAAATTACTCAAAGTTTTCGAGACACCCGTGACTTATAACAATCCCAATCGCCGGGTAACGGGAAGACCGTTGGGTACCCAATTCGGATATGAATCACTCGGTTATTTCCAGTTGGAGGATTTTGATGACAATGGAGATCTGAAACCCGGAATAGTAGCACAACCCTGGGGAAAAGTCAATCCCGGCGATATCCGGTATAAAGACACGAATGGTGACGGAAAAATCAATGAAGAAGATAACAAGGTTATTGGAAAATCACAAATTCCGACACACCTGTTCGGATTTTCCGGAAATATTGAATACAAATATTTTGCCTTAGACTTCTTATTTCAGGGAGCTATAGGGGCAAGTAATTACAAACAACGGGATGCCGCCTGGCTTTTCGATAACGGAATGGGTGCCCTGGTGGAAAATCTGGATTATTGGACCCCGGAAAACCGGAATGCACTGAACCCCCGTCCTACACCTGCACCGACGACCAACAATACCCAACGTTCGAGCCATTGGATGAGAAGCCTCGACTATTTCAGGCTGAAAAGTGCAACACTTACCTTTACAGTTCCCCAGGCTTTTACCCAGAAACTTCGGATTGACAACATCAACATCTACCTTTCGGGAGAAAATTTATTGACTTTCACAAAGTTTACAAATTATGACCCCGAAATAACCGAAGAAATGGGAAGAGGTTACCCCATACTAAAAGTGATTTCAGCAGGGATCAATATCACCTTTTAACACATAACATATAAAGTCATGAAAATCAAAAAAAATATTAGAGTAAATATTCTTTCATCAATCATTGCAGGGATAGTATTTAGTTCGTGCAATGATTTCCTGGAAGTAGAACCCAAAGACATGTTGTCCAATAATTCTGCCTGGTCATCGACGGAAAATGCCGATCTGTTTCTGAACAACATATACGGAAGCATACCGGATCCTCTTAATTCCACAGATTATGAAGATTTTTATACCGATCATGTGATGAGTTCTTTATCTTACTATTACAGCAGAGCTACTTATGTCAATTCTGAATATACGCCCAGTAATGGACCTTCGCAATGGGGTCTATATTCAAACATAAGAAGCTGTAATGTTTTCATTACAAATGTTTCTGCCTCGGATCTGGATAGTTCATGGAAGAAAACCAGGCTTGCAGAAGCCCGTTTTCTAAGAGCTTATTTTTACACTTTGTTATGGAACTACCATGGAGGAGTTCCCATTATTACAGACGTTTTAGACAGGCACACGCAGGGCGACGATATTTTCAGGGCAAGGAATACATCCGAAGAAACGGTACAGTTCATCATTGACGAATGTACCGCTATAGTAAACGACCTGCCAACTAAAACAGCAGTTGCCGAAAGAATAACCCAAGGAGCGGCCCTTACGTTGAAAGCATGGTGTGAATTGTATAATGCCAGTCCCCTGAATAACCCTGATAACGACAAAACCAAATGGACTTCGGCTGCGAATACCTACAAACAGGTAATGGAATTAAAAATCTACGATCTTTTTCCAAATCATAGAACCCTTTTCCTGGAAGAAAACGACAACAATATTGAAGTCATTTTCAGAAAAGGTAAAAAAGGCAGTACCAATCTCGGCGGAAGTCGCGAGGGTTTGTGGGGTGTATGGAAAGTCAATGGGGGACAGAAATCCTGGGGCATATCAAACCCAACCCAGGAACTGGTCGATTGCTATTTTATGGCCAACGGACTGCCGATATCCGATCCGGAATCGGGATATGACCCGCAAAACCCATATGCAAACCGTGAGCAAAGGTTCTATAACGACATTATTTATGATGGAGCCATATGGTTGAATTATCCCATCTATTTTTACATAGGCGCTCCCGACGGGATGGGATTGGATCTGGGAGACATGAACGAAGCGTCGAATACCGGATATTCTCCCAGAAAAGCCATGGATGAACGATATGCTGCAAATGGAAGTAACCGGTTAAGTGGCGCCGACTACATTATCTTCCGGTATGCAGAAGTTCTGCTCGGTTATGCCGAAGCACAAAACGAAGCCGTAGGCCCGGATGAATCCGTCTACCAGGCAATCAACAGCATAAGAACCCGTGTGGATTTACCCAGTCTCCGGGCTGGATTAACCCAGGACCAGATGAGGGAGGCTATCCGCCAGGAACGCAGTGTGGAACTTTCAATGGAAGAAAAAAGATTGCGGGACCTTTTTCGGTGGAAAATAGCGGAAACAGCGTTAAATCAACCGGTACACGCCATGAAGATCGAAGTGGTAGACGGTAAAAAAGTCTATACCGTTATACCTGCCCCTGGAGGAAACAAGACTTTTTATGCAGATAAAAACTATTTGTGGCCAATACCCCAATCGGCAATGGATAGAAATTCGAAATTAGTTCAGAATCCAAATTATTAAACAGTAAAGTTATCGTGAAAATATTATTTTTGTCACGATAACTTTATTTACACAAATCAGAATAATTCACTTAAACAGATAAAAAATTATGTACTGTAAAATCTTACCTTTATTAATCGTATCCCTCATTCTTCATATAACGACTCTTTCCGGAAACCAATACAATGTAAAGGACTTTGGGGCAAAAGGCGATGGAAAAACAGACGATACAAAGGCCGTACAAAAAGCAATAAACGCGGCAGCCGAACAAGGCGGGATTGTATTCTTTCCCGCCGGAATATATAACATTGCAGGTCCGGTCATCGATTCTGTCGGTGGCCATAGCTGTTATTCCCAATTGTACATACCTTACAGTGATATTGAAAATCCGAAAACAATTGTATTTAAAGGAGAGTTTGCTCCCGAATTCGAGTTACAAGGAATCATCAAGGTCAACCCCTCGGTGAAGGGAGCCATCCTGTTTTCATCCGTCATCACCAGCGATTCCACACATGCCGTCATCAGCATGCTGAAAGGAACGAAAGGCGGCTGGACACAATGGAATTATACAACTCCATCCTTCAAAGACCTGGGCATAAGGACTTGTACCATGAAAGGCACTGAAACTGTAGCTAATTCCATGTGTGGTATCAATTTAAGGTACGCCAGTAAATGTTATCTTGATAACATTCTCATCGACATCCAATGTCCTTTGAGTATCAGTAAAGATCCTCGCCGGGCAGGAAGTGTCGGCCTGGTTACCCCCGAAGTCAATAACCATGCGTTGATACACATCGGCCTGATCAGAGTCGGAGGCTACGCTTACGGTATCAAGTTCAGCGAACATTTTGTCGGGCAGGACATCCAGGTGGTATGCTGCAACATCGGTATTTTATCCGAAATCAGTCACCACAGCAGTTCGGTACAAACATTGGAAATAGAATGCTGCCGGTATCCGGTCGTATTCAATCCGGGACATAACCTGTTCGTGGCCAATTACAATACCGAACATTTTCTGGGTGACAAATGGTTCCGGTTTGTACAGGACATCACTTTCAAAGGAACTCATTACTACCGGCCGAAAATGGTTATTGGCCTTTGCCACCCGGTTGTTTCGGATGTCGGATATGACTTGAAAAGCTTTAATACCAACGATCCCAGCCGGGTAGTTTTACTGGAAACATTGAGTAATGGAAATAAATAGAATATGAATGTCTTTTTATGTCTCGAAAAGTAGAGTTTGTATAAATTTAGACAGGATTTACAAGATTAACAGGATTTTTTGATCGCCAAGGCGATCTATCTTGTTAATCCTGTAAATCCTGTCTAAAATGTAAATTTTGATATATTATAAAATTCCAATTTATACAATCTCCAACAAACATAAAAAATCAGGTAAGTATTTTCGTATATGATAATCGACGTTTTGATATTCTATTTTGTTATTGATTTTCTGCGTTTAGCATCAATAATCGATAATCAATAGTCAATTACTTATATTCCATTTGTCGGCACCTAAAATAAAAAAATAAATTATTTTTGTGATGGACAAAAAGCATACATATCCATCAAAAATCAGAACATCATGACCTTTTCGCAATCCGCCCAGCTTATTCCCCGCATGGTAAAATATAACCTGAAAGTGATTTTCGCCGGCAAATTCATCTGGTTCCTGTTGGCAGCCTTCGGGTTTTTCGGGTTCTTCATGTTTCAAAGCGCATGGAACCGAGCCGAAATCAACGAAGCGCTCATATACGACCTGTTGATCTTTCCCAGTGCGTTACTGATCTTTTATCCTGCTGTCTTCGGCATACAGAACGACGAAGACAGTCGCATCCTTGAAATCCTTTTCGGGATACCCGACTATAAGTATAAAGTTTGGGGGGTACGGTTACTGATGATCTATGTAGCTGTTTTCTTTATTCTTGCTGCTTTTGCCGGCGTAGCCTCTATCCTGATGTATCCGGTGAATCCGTTCGAAATGGCCGCACAACTGATGTTTCCTGTACTTTTCTACGGCAACCTGGCTTTTATGTTTTCCACCATCACCCGCAACGGCAACGGTACCGCCGTCATCATGATCATACTCTGTATCCTGTTGCTTATTTTCAGCGAAATATTGTCACGCACTTTCTGGAATATCCTGCTTAACCCCTTCCAGGTACCCCGGAACACCCTTCCGGTCATTTGGGAAAGCACCATCATCAAAAACCGTATTTTCCTGTTTGCCGGCAGCATCATCTGGATGATGATCGGATTACTGAATCTGCAGAAAAGGGAAAAGTTTGTATAAATAACAAATTATCACTTCGTGTACGCATACGGTTAACAATCTATCAAACTGTGTGCGCACACGGTAAAAATATGACACTCAAAGTTAGACTAAATTCTCATAAGTACAGGTTAAAAAATAGTTTGCATTATTTTGTATCTTTGCGTCCATATGGGACGAGTCAATACACCAATTTTATCACCGGAGCAACGGCGCGAGTTGGCAGATGGCCTTAAAGAAGGCAGTAGCCATTGTTTTCGG
>JAVBNI010000287.1:0-30909 GCA_031551645.1 Bacteroidales bacterium
CAATCCGGGCGTTGACTGGGAGGTTCGCGAACGTCGCTACGCCGCCGCCATTGCTTGGCTCAAAGGCGTCCAAAAAGGCGACATCATCCCCGACCTTCCCGCCGTTACCGATCCCGATACCGGCGAAGATGTCAATACCACCGGCTGGAAGATCGGCAGCAATCCAAAACGAGTTCAACACATTTAATCACCGTCAACAATGTCCACCGAGTCCACCAATAATATACAATCATCGAAAGGCGTAACGGTCATCAAGAACCTGGTGGTTAAACCTGCCCGTGTCGATACCACCGACGTTGCCACATGGAAACAGGCGCTTGTCCAGTTTAACCAGGGCAACGGAACCATGTTGTACAACCTGTACGACAACATCATGGCCGATGGTTTTCTGTCGGATGCCATCTTCAACAAGCGGGTGGGCGCAGTCACCAACGCTGAAATAACCTTTCAGTTAGATGGAAAGAACGTCGAAGAAATTGACGACCTGATTGATACCCCTGAATTTGAGGAACTGATTACTGAGATATGCCTTAGCAAAGCTTATGGCAAATCGGTAATTGAAGTTGGTTTCTCGCCCGACTTTTGGACATACTCCTTTCCGCGCCAGAACCTTCGCACGCTCAACATGAACATGCCGTTGAAGGATCGTAAGCATATCATTGTCGAACAGCAAGGACAAACCACCGGCTACGATTACAGCAAAGACCCTTATATATGGAGCATCGGAAAGGACTTGGACGCCGGTTATATCTTTAAAGCTGCACTGTATGTTATTTACAAGCGTGGCGGTTTTGGCGACTGGGCGCAGTTTGCCGAAATATTCGGTATGCCATTTGTTACCGGCGAATATGACGGCCAGGATACCCAGCAACGAGACCAAGTATTCGACGCCCTCATGGAAATCGGTTCACATCCGGTAGCTGCTTACCCGAAAGGAGCCAATATAGAGGTGCACGATAATAAATCGACCGGAAGCACAAATCTTTTTGACACCTTAAGGAAAGCATGTAACGAAGAAATATTGGTGGCAGTCCTGGGCAATACCATGACCACTGTCAACGGTTCGTCTCGATCGCAAGGTGAAGTTCACGAAAACCAGCAAAAAAACATTGCGAAAAGTGATCGCCGTTTTGTACAGCGCATCCTGAATAAATACTTTGTTCCTTTACTCATTCAGCACGGATACCAGGTTGCCGGCGGTTTTTTCTCTTTCCCCGACCTCGGCGAAAACATGACCACCGTCGAACGTGTCGATCTGGGTCTCAAGCTTCGCGGCGCCGGCATCCCGGTCGCAAACAATTATTTCTACGAGATCACCGGCATCCCCGCCTCCGAACAGGACGACCCCGACCCCAACAATCCCGACGATCCCAACAACACCAATCCCCCCGCGTCCTCATCGTCTCCATCGTCCTCCGATGACAACAACAACGATGATGGTACCGCCGATCCCACCTTATCCGATCCTCCGCCCAATCAATCATCAATTATCAATATTCAATCATCAATTAAAAGGTTCTTTGAAAGTTTTTTCGCATTCGCCCCGACGACGCGGAGCGGGGCAAACCAAAATCTAAGCTGGCGCACCAAATTGATCGCCGCTATTACGGGCAGGATTGCTCTTGCCGATGACTACACCATCGACATCAACAAACTCGTAAACCGTGCAATTCGCGAAATCTACGAGAATGCCAAAGGCATTTCCACCCCTCCCCTTGGGGGAGGGGACGGGGGTGGGGCCTCTCTCGTTAATGAATCTTTATTCACCATCACCAATACCCCCCTCCAAACCGTCATCGACCGTAACATGCTCTATGCCCGCGACGATGAATTCATCCGCCAGTTGCGCAACAACACTGCGGTCTTTTCAGCCTTCAAAAACCACCAGCAGACCGCCGAAATGGTTTCGCTCCTGGTAGATGAGGAAGGCAACCTTCGTTCGTTCTCCAAGTTCCGTAAATTGGCATTACAGGTATCCGCTAAGTACAACGAACAATGGCTCCGCACTGAGTATAACACCGCCGTTCGGGCAGCACGCCAGGCAGCCAATTTCATGAATTCTGAAGCAACAGCCGACCTATACCCCAACCTGGAATATATGCATACGGTGGCATCCGCTCCGCGTGAGGAACACCTCGAATTTGTAGGCACCATCCTGCCAAGAATACACCCTTGGTGGAAACGATATTTACCGCCAAATGGATGGGATTGTCAATGTTGGGTACGAAATACCGACAAGGAACCGACAGCCGTCCCCGATTCCGAAGATGATGTCGACCCGGTTTTTGCCAACAACCCGGCTTACTCTGCCGAATTGATCAAAACCTCCGAAACGCCGTATTACGAGAATACCCCGGATGAGTTGCGGCAACCGGTGGAACAACTCGGCATCAAGTACCAAAAGGAATACGAAGCCGAAACAGGCCGCGAAAGATACGAAGGCAAAAAGGGTGGTTATTTGGATATCGTCCGGCAAAACGACAACGAGTTCGAAAAGAACCTGAAGGTCTATAAGTTTCTTGCCGACCGCGGCGGTAAATACGCATTGCTTCCGCCGTCCAATACAGTGAAAACGCCCGACGCGTTCAATTTCGATAAAGGATGGTATTCGGATGCGAAGAACACCGTTTCAACCAACGGAAAGACGTTGATCCAAAACGCGTTGAAGGAAGCGGGTAAGCAAGGCGCCCAGGAAGTAGTGGTCAGTCTTTCGCACGATATCCCCTCATGGGAGTTGTATCGTGGTTTAAGTTTAGCCTTGTCGGGCGACAGAAATAAGATTTTGAAGCGCATCATCCTGATCCGTAAGGATCGTGAACCCGTCTATTTGGATGCGGATGAGTTGCGCGAAAGGTTCAAAAACAAAAAAGGAGGCGGCTAAAAAACCGTCTCCCTTGAGGTGTGTTCCGCAGAACCCACCAATTTGAATGCAAATATAAGTCATTTAATTGACTTTTAAAACGATTTTAAATAATTTTTAATGGAATCATTGAATCAGGAATCATTGAATCAGGAATCATTGAATCAGGAATCTTTGAATCAGGAATCTTTGAATCAGGAATCTTTGAATCAGGAATCTTTGAATCAGGAATCTTTGAATTAGGAATTTTTGAATTAAAAAAACATGGATATCCTCAGTTTCAACAAGCAATTTGCCGACCGCATGAAAAAGGTCACCGACTTCGTCGAAGGCGAATCCGTCAAAACCGTCATGGGTACCGAAGCCGTCAAGCATTTCGAAGGCAGCTTTGTTAACGAAGGGTTCACCGACAAGGAGGTTAAGAAATGGGACGACGTCAAGCGCCGTGATCCCGAATCGGAATGGTATGGCCACTCCGGGCAAACCGGCAAGTTTTCGGCAGCCCGCACCGCTGCCAACATCCTTACCGGCGAAACCAACCTGTTGCAACGTTCCTTTTCCTTCAAGCCCACCACTGCCGGCGTCCTCATCCAGAACAGCGCCCCTTATGCCGCCGTCCACCAATACGGCCTAAAAGCCAAGATTTACGGCAAAAAGGAATTCCAGATGATCGCCCGCCCCTTTATGGGTCAATCGATGGTCATGAAGGAAAACATAGAAAACAAAATAGTAACCGAAGTTCAAAAAATATTAAAATCATAAAAACGCCCTTCTCCCCTCCTTGGGAGGGGTTGGGGGAGGCTAAATCAATAATTAATGAAGACCATATACACCGCCATCATCACCCAGTTAAAAACCAAGGTTCCATCCTTGAAATGGATCGATCTCGACACGGGTCAATTAGATGCACCGATACGCCCATCTATCAACTGGCCTGCCGTATTAATAGGTATTGACATGCCCAATTCGAAGAACATTGATAGTGGAGGCAAGTCGCAGGATTGCAAAGCGCGAATCACAGCAAATATAGCTTTCAACAATACCCCCGACCGCACGTCGGCCAATGCGCCCAATGATGTCCGCAATGCTAACCTTAAAGTATACGACACCATCTCCGACGTCTACGCCGCCCTGCAAGGCTTCGAGACCGAAAGTTTTAATAGCCTTGAACGCAAATCGCAAGGTAAGATACAACGCAAGGATGATGTATTCCTGTACCGTATCGTATTTGAATGTGATTTCGAGGATATAACAGCCTAACAATAATGGAATTTTGAATTAGGAATCTTTGAATTAAAGGAATGGAACGAATCATACTAAAAGCCCGTGTCGACGGCATCGACTTTGCCGCCCCTATCACCATTGTGGCCGACATAGCCACAGCCGTGTGGGTACCGCAACCCGTTACCCTCCGCGACGACGAAGTAAGCGTCATTGAAGATGATCCGCAAACTTACGAGATCGTAAGCCACGAAAACGACGCCCCGGAAGATTTCGAAGTAGCAGGCTCCGGCATACGTGCCGTTGGGTCGTTCATCAAAGCCACTTTTGCGCAAATGGTCACATTAATGGGTGGTAGCCTCAACGGATCGGGAACCACCTCCATGTACCTCCACAGCACACGCAAAACTACCCTGAATAAAGCCGTCCGCTTCCGCCTGAAGGATGGCAGCCAGTTGATATTGCCCAATGCAAAAGGCTCGGTACAACTTTCCGCCAAGGTAGGTTACGACGGTTTGCTGAAATACCCGTTCATGTTCCGTTCGCTGGCGCAATCCACCATGGATGCCGATTTTATCATCATCCAGTACGGACAGGTTCTGCCGGTATATATACTTTCCATTTCGCCAACCACATTAAACGTTCCCGCCGAAGGCGGAACATACACCTTCACAGTCGCTTCAACCGCCGACGGCGCCAACACCGCCTACACGGTTACTGCGCCTTCGTTTGTCACAATCACCCAGCAAACCGCCACCGGCTTTAAAGCAACCTTCGCACCAAACACCGGCAATCAATCCCGACCAGGCGATATCACCATCCGACAAACAGTATCCGGCAAAACGGCAAAAGCAACCGGAACGCAAGCTGGGGTCGAAATTTCAAATGCAATTACAGATGAGTCTGGTAACGTGCTTACCGATGAGTCGGGAAATATATTAGAATTTGTAGAATAGTTAAAACATAATAAAATGGCTAATAAGAAATTAAACGAACTCCCTTTAAAAAGCACATGTGAAGGCAATGAAACAGTGGTGGCAAATGACAACACTGGTAAATCTATAAAAATTAATGTTATAGAAATGAATCGAAAGTTTCATTTTTTAAATAGAAAGGGAAGATATGTTCATATGTCAATTGATGATACTACACTTATATATCAAGACATTAAAATAAATCAGAATATATATACAAGCGTATTCCAGAATCCAACTCTATCCAAGTTGAAAGAATTAAATGACAAATATGGCGCTGTCTTTAGCCTTTATAGTTATATGAATAATATGTCAGGCTTACCCACAAAATTTCAATCAGAATTGTCAGATGCAAGCAATTGGCTAAAATTTGGGATACACGCTCAAAGTTCAAGTGCAGCCTTTGATGAAACTACTGCATCGCAGGCCACCAGCATTTATAACGATTTTATCAATAAAATTTTGTCTTTTACAGGCAATACAAATTCAATCGACAGAATTCCACGATTGCATCGTTATGTCGGCAATCTTGAATCTATGACCGCAATGAGAGATTGCGCATGCGGCCTGCTGGGTGCCCTTTCGGCTGAAAACAATAATCCTGATCCATCTCTATCTAATAGAGATAGTTATTATTTGAACGAAGATCAAAAGACATGGTTGGCCTTGCATACTAAATTAATCGACTTAACAAATGGGATGATCTATTTTAGAACCGTTATTAGAACTGATTGGTTCGCATCATCTTCAGACTGGCAAAAAGTTTACCCTGAGTCAAACGGAAGCATTACAACCCTTTTAAATGCTTGGGAGGCGATGCAAGACAAGGCGGACAATCTAACCTGTCTTGAGATATTTGGCCATGAATGGAGTTCTAATATATTAACGGAATTTGAAAAAGCGTGCCAATGGGCATTTGGCAAAAGCTATGAATTTGCATTTCAACAAGAAAAAGAAAATTTTGGGATTATTTCAACTTATCTATATAAAGGGAGTATTTCGCCATTAACTCCACTACCCACACCTAATTTATTAATTATTGATAATATAGCATCATGGAACAATGTTGAAAATGCTACAGGATATAGAATACTTAATGGTTCAGAGGTGATGGATGTTACATTGGACATAAGCTATGATTTATCAATTCTATCTGATGGAATGTATAATATTTCGATAAAGGCAATTGGAGATAACATTACGTATTCAGACAGTAACAAAAGTAATGTAGTTCAGCATGTTGTCGGAGGTGGTATTATTGGAGTCACAACTCATTCTAATGGTGGATATGAGGTTTTAATTGCGTCAAGCAAAAATTATCTATCTTTTGTTAAAGGTTCTTTAAGTGGCGCAGGTGGAGGCACATATCCTGCCGCAACTACTACTGGACGTGCCTGTTCTCCTTATATATGTTTAAATGTAAATGGAGGTGAAACTATTAAAAAATCAACAATAGCTCCAAATAATATATATTTTGGTTTATACGAATATACTGATATTCCTATAGGTTTGAATACTTATACAGTGAATGGACAAAAATTTGGAACTTGGCTAAATGCGCCTGTTACATTACAACCTCAAACAAAATATATATTAATTGGATTTAGAAACAATTCTGGAAGTGTAGATTTTGCAGACGAATTACTACCTGAAATGCCAAATTGGATAGAAATTAATCCGTAAGTCATGTATTTTTAGCTTTAAATTTTAATGTCTCTTTTTCATTATAACTGATAAAAATCTCATACGAAAACTCTTTTTTATCATTGTTTACGGTCGCAGTAAAATTATTGAAGCAATCTTCGCATATGCCTTGAACTTTAAGCCTCAAAACAGGGTGTTCGTATTCGAAATACCCTTTCTTCGATTCTCGTAATTTTCCTGTTTCCGAGCCGTCACGTTCCTCAATGGCAATCGTTCCATCCTTGTTAAAAGTATATATCAAAAACAGGTGTATCGTTCTTTCATCAGTGAATGAATAAGTATAACGTTCGGCAACATATGTATGGCCCACAATGGTGATATACTCAATTTCTTCAGGTTCATTATCATCATCCTTGCATGCAAACAAAAGCAAGGGAATCAACAATATCCAAATAACATTTTTCATTTGTCTTTAAATGCTTTATCCAATTCAATATCTACCAGCTTTTTGCATTCCGGTTTCTCATCCATGGGTATTTCGTCATTTTCATCAATAATCTGATATTGCGCATGCCTGGTCAGTTCCTTTACATTAAAATCCATCCCCACAAATGACATTACCGGTGATGGATGATCTTTATGTTCACTCTTTAGTTGATCTGTTATTTCGATTTTGTAAGATTCGTTATCCGGGAAAAATATCCCCAAATAATCTATTTGGTATTTTTCTTCCACCTGTGGAAGTATTTCCGGAATATCGGTTTCATCATCATACGTTGTAAATCTAACATAGCAACAATCTCCATGAAAATTAGGAGGGAAATGTACCTTCCAAAAAGGATTCTTATAATGAAGCGTTAATCCATCCAATGTTTTGTATGAAATCGCTGCATCATAGCATCCTTTACCATCAGGTGTATCAACCAACGATTGGAAATATCTGAATTGCAACCTTATTTTTCCCTGTTTGACATTATTCACAATCATGTCATTAAGTTCGTTACATCGCATAAAAGCATGGTGGCTTGCTTTCATTATATCCAAAAAATCTTCATACAACATGTCCCTGTCAATATTGGGATATATCGCAAGCGCCATTTTTAAAAACTGTTCTTTTCCCGCAAACCTTAAAAACTCATTGTCATTTTTGAACATCATGTTTTTTAAAGTATCTGAATCACCCTGCCGAAATTGTAAGGGTATTTTCCCAGCAACATATCTTACAGTCAATTCAAAATCATTCATAATGCCTAAGTAAAATCGTTCCAAAGCTAAAAAAAGCCCCGCATTTCTGCAAGGCTTTTTATCATTCATTTACAATATTGATATATCTTGCAGGTATAATGTAACTAAACTGGCACATTCCATTAAATCGGTGCACCATTTGATAATTCAGACCATCAAAGATCGCATACATCCCATCTTTTACGCCTTTAAAATTACTATCATCCATTGGGTTCATTGGGTTTTTAGCATCCAATATTTCCATCTCTAAAATTAACTTTTCCATGTTTTACTTCATTAACCATTTATCATTTATCTTTAACCATTAAAAGTTGTATTTTCTTTTAATCACATCCCGTGGCACAACGATATTTCTTGCACGGTCATCGCTGCCCATATAACTGTTTTTAATTCGCTCGGCTTCCCGCTCATTCTGTAATACTGCAACCTCAATGCGTTCCTCATAATACTTCCGGAACCAGGTCATTACCTTTGGTATGCTCAACCGCTCGTAATATTCGCCATATTCGCCAGTTTTGGCCCGCCGCATGATCACATGTACGTCGGCCATGGTCAGTTGCTTGAATTCACCAACAATTTCGGCCACCAATTCATCGATAAACGTTTCACTCATCTTGTTTTTCACGCCAAGATATTCCTGGAGCGTGGCGATCTGAATCCTGAAATTTGCTTCCACCTTTTCCTGTCCATAAGCCAGGCAAAGCGTGGTGATACTGTCGGCATGTGTTGCCAACGCATCGGCAGGCGTGCGTATATGCCGCATGGCGCGCGACATGTTTGTCGGCATATAGAATTCTATAGGATGGATCGGCTCAACCTTCCGAGTTAAGGATGTCGAGTTGCCGCTTGAGGTAGTCGGAGCTAACTCCGCCGTTTTCTTTTTTGCCATGTTTGATGCGTACGATTAAGGCGTTAAAGTTACCGTTTATGGCCGTCAGGCTAAATGCATTGTTGCGGTACCAGTCCGGCATATTGGTTACCATAGCCGCAAAGGTGGCCACGGTCGTTTCTTCGTCCGGCGCTTCGCCCGTTTCGTCCTTAATGCGTGCCTCCACCTTCTTGATCAACTGCGCCAACGCTCCGGCATCCTTCGCCACAAAATAATACCCGCCCCGCGTATGCGCCCGGTAAGCATCCAAAAACGCCTCCTTGCACTGTGCAAAGCATTGCGATTTTTCCGTTTTTCCTTCCGTCAGGTCGGCGCCCAACTCTTCCAGGCTCCACCCCAATGCCGTCCGCAAATCGTCCTTCTTGGCATTCCGTTGTTGGTATATTCCAACTGCTTCTTTCTTATCCATTTTTAAAATTGTTGAATCGTTAAATTGTTGAATTATTGAATATTAAATATTTCAACATTTATTAAATTTTTCATCGGTCATAAGCACATTACTATCGCCCATGTCACGCAGTAATCTCTTAGCCGGAACATTCAATGCTCGATAGAATGTACTCATCCCTATCCCATATTTTGGCTCTATATATTTTTCATATATCCGTATGTTTGCCACTCCCATTTGATGACACTTATCCCATACTTCGCCAATATCCACAAACCGTATCAATTGTCTTTTAGTCCATCTGTATCGTCGCATCTTTACCTCATTTATCATTAACCACTAATCATTGACCATTACTTAAGTATCCCGAATGGCAATGGAAATCTAAGCGTATATAATCCATGTAAGCCCACGGCATATCTAAGCTGGTCGCTAATTTGATTTCTATTTGTGCGCCATTGCTTTCCTCCCATCCTGGGAGTAATACGATAGCATCACATTTCATCATGGATGCAATACATACCCGCATTTGCCTGTACCAGTTATCGTCCGCTTCGCTGTGATCCAACTTATGCGGGTTCACCGGCTCATAATTCATTAACCGGAGGTGTTCCTCAGCTTTGGCGAAAGCCGTCCTGTTTTCATCTTTCATTCCCGATATGGGGCCTGATATATATACCGTTTTGATGTATTTCATAATTTTTAGTTTTAACTTCTATATCATTTCACCCATCTTTCAATTACAGCGTCGTCAAATAATCTCCTGCTATTCACGACATAATTAAAGTTATCATCACTATATGCGATGCTATTATCTTGCATTTTACGACGTTCATTTTCCCAATGCATGCCAAGTATTTCGGCCAATGCACTAACAGCATTGGTTATGGCAAAGTCTAATTGTTTTGCTTCGTGAGAATCCATTTTTTGATAATTTAATTCCGTTTTAAAAATCCTGACGACCTTCACAGGCAGCCAGGGTAAAAATTTAACTATGAAAAACTATTTTGCTTCTTTTTCCATCCATTAAGCCGGTACACTTCGTCGCGTGCCTCATCTTTTGAACGGAATTCCTTCACTTTAGATGCCGTCATCCGGCGTTCATCGTCATAACGATATACGATCCAAATATGGCCGCGAGGCGCATAATAATATTCCGGCTTCATGCCACGTCCTCCGATTTGCGTTCTACAAAAAACGTTTCGTCCTGATCTACATAAATTCCAACTTTTGGAAACAATTCTGAGACATCGTTTTTATCACGATCGGCCAGCAGCATATCTTTTGCCGGCTCTTCCTCAATACGGATATATTCAGGTAAAAATTCTTTCAGGAGTTTGGTAACAGCCTTCCATGTAAACCCCCTTAGGGTTTTCAATTTAGGTGTTCCCATCCGGAACCCGAACACGCCGTGTACAGTTTCCATACTCTTTTTCTTGCCAAACAATTCGGCGCGGTTTTCAATCGCGTAGGATTGCAAAACATCAAAGGCTTTTTCCTTCATTTCGCCATACTTGGCCAGTTCATCCGCCCGTTTATCACGTATCCTGGTAATCTCAACGTCCATATCGGCGTTGATCTTCGCGATACGTGCATCAGCAATAGCATAACTGCTGAATGCCTGTTCCATTTCTTCACCGGTAATTCCGATGTTAACGACTTTCTTTTCTCTCTTTGCCATGATTTTAATTATTTATTGGTGATTATTTTATTAAATACTATATATACCCAGCACACATCATCATCTGTAATTTTTATGTCAACCAAAAAGTCACGATGTTTATATCTGAATAATCTAACCGCAACTAATTTGTCATAATTAACATAAGCGCTAAATCTAAATCGACATACTTTCTTACCCTTTTTCGCCAGTTTGACACATGCGGACTTGATGCCTTTATAATTTTTGATGACATCCTTCCTGAATTTATTCCTATTGTATTTTTTTGCAATAGCGCATAATTCACTTGCATTCATTCCTTTTAATTTAGAAGTGATAATTCATTTTCAATCTCACCGATTACGGCATCCGTTTCCACCGAAACGGCATTCTTATTCTTCCATTCCTCGTAAATTGCCCGTAGCTTTCCCAACGGGATTTCGTTAAAGTTATCCGCCCGGGCTGCCCGGCATGCAATAGCTTTGATGGCCATTATATTTTCAGGCTTGTTGCGCGATCGGAGCCATGCGCCAATAACAGCAATAACACGTTTACGGTGTCGGTCTAATTTTACCAGCTTCTGGTTATTGTCAGTGATATGTTGCTCCATTGCCGCCACCATCAAAGTGAATTCCATATCCTTCATATCTTGCGCACTGGTAGTACGACCATTGGTAAAGTCTGCAACCCATGTTTCCTTCAATTCATAAACAGGAACATTGCCGGGCATCTGTTGCAGCAAGGCATAAAACTTGCGGTAATTGCGGGTACGGACTGCTTGTTGGGTTTTCATGGTTATTATTTATAAGGATCAAACATATAATTACGGCCATTCTGTCTGGCCTGCTTTTGCTCAGCCAACAACACATCCTTGTTATCGGCTATGTATGCACGTATTGCCTTGTCGTTTTCAACCATTGAATCGTGCAATTGTCCTTTCTTAAGTGGTTGTGTCGTTTCGTACCATAGAAGGTAATGAAACGGCACATTTGCCATCATTGTGCCTCTGAATTTGCCAAGTGGCATAGGGCTGTCGTCATTGAGTATTTTTATCAGTGACATAACTTTATTTTTAATTGTTTATCTAATTCATTCATAAAACAATGTAATCCACCACATCCAATACCTTCATCACATTTTTCTTCATATGCGCTTTCTAATCCACAACAATCCCACATATTGTGTATGCATGATTTCTTGTAGGCTTCGATTGCTTTCTTTTTTAATTCTTCCAATTGATTTTCCATTGTCGTATGTTTTGATTGATTTTAAGTGAAATAAAAAGTCTTTCCGGCTCCACTACCAAACCGTTGCTGCCGGATAGTAGTCACAAACGGAAAGTCGCTTTTCGGTATCTTATCCAAAGCCTCCTTGATCGGGGCTGCATTCGTGAAAAACTTGCGTTCGCCTTCGCTTGTTTTCACCTTCACCACATAACGTCCATCGCCATATCGTGTCTTCACACTCGGTTCATAATCTAATACCTCAATCTCAATATTGGTCACTTCCTCAATCGAAATAACCGGTACCGGGAACACATTCCTTTCGCCAAGCGACTGTATTCCAAAGTCAGAAAACCTTTTCATCACAGATCGTCTTAACAAGGTTTCGCGAATTGCAATGTTTTGCCCAGCCCAACCACGGGGCAATCATTTGCTTGTATTCCTTTGCAGGCAGGTTGCGCTTATTCAACTTCGCAGCACGCCTGCAAAAATTCTGTTTGATTGATTTGCGCATCAGTATGTGAGTGTGTCGGAACACATAACCCACAAAATCAATTCCGCGGGCGTCAACCGGGAACACCTGGTAATTACCTTTCAATTTCAGATTTAGCCTGTCGGCCAGGTAATCGTTGATATCTACCAGCAAGCCGTGCAACGCAGGCTTATCCTTACCCAATATCACGATATCATCTGCATAACGGTAATAATACTTCACCCGCTTTTCTTCCTTCAGCCAATGATCGAAATACGTCAGGTACAGGTTCGCAAAATACTGGCTCAGGTAGTTGCCGATCGGCACGCCCGGTGCACTGTCGATAATACCATCAAGTAACGCCAGCAGCCTGTTGTCCTTGATTTTCTTACGGATAATCACCTTCAATATCTCATGGTCGATGCTGGGATAAAACTTCCGGATATCCAACTTCAGGCAATATGCCGTACCTTCCACATCTTTCAGATCGCGCCGCAGGTGTTTCACCACGCCGTGGATACCGCGCCCCTTGATGCATGCATAACTATGCGTAATGAAAGTAGATATCCATAGCGGTTCAACCACATTCATAATAGCATGATGCACCACCCTATCGCGGAAAGGAAGCCGGTATACAGTGCGTTCTTTCGGGTCATAAATAGTGAACACACTGTATTCCGACGTCGCATAAGTTCCGGATACAAGTTCCTGGCGTATCTTTTCGATATGGTTGTCCAAATCCTTTTCAAAAAGCAGAACGCCATACGTATGCCCCTTCCCGTGCTTGGCTTTTTGGTAAGCTAATTGCAGGTTCTCGAGGCTACAAACCCGGTCGAACATATTTCCTACTCTTTTCATTGTCGTGCTTTGCTTTTCTATTCAGAACCTTCGGTTACCCTACCGGCACTTTTCGAATTTGTTATCTTTTGCCAAGCGGCAAGGTTCTTGTCTTTTAATCGTTACTCGCAACTTGTCACTGGTCACTCGTAACTATTCTCTTAGCATAGGTGCGAGCTGTCACCCGCATTCGTATTCGAGTTCTGGTAATTCGTATCGTTGAACGCGAACCGCGAAGGAGACAGTCTCAAAGACAAGCAACCTTACTGATCATGCGTTCAGTATATCATTCCAGATTTCAATAAACTGCTGTCCGCAATATTGCGCGATCGCTCTCGTTTTGAAGCAAAGGCGCGAGCAGTCACCCGCAGACGCACTCGAGTGCCGGTAAGCCGTACCGCGGAACGCGAACCGCGAAGGAGACAGGCTGTTATCCCACCAAAACCACGGAAAGTATTTACATTGATCGCTATCGCTCCAATCGGCTTTCCATCCTTCGTTCAATGCCTCGGCGATTACGGTCATGGCATATAAGGCGGCAAAATACCTCCGCATATCTTCAGGGAGATTCGAAAAGTCCGGCACGTTAGGTCTGCCGGTCTCATTCATTGCATCTTCAAACGTCTTGATACGTTCGGTCACATCGTTTTTGATTTCTTTATTTTCCATTTTGATTGATTTTATTGCCTTTCGGCGGTTATTGATTGATTTTTATTAATATATCAGGATTAAATCCCTATAAATGTCAACGAATTGCTTTCCGGCATATGTCGCGAGCGCGTCCGAATGAAAGCAAAGGCGCGAGCTGTCACCCGCAATCGCATTCGAGTACCGGCAATACGTATCGCCGAACGCGAACCGCGAAGGCGACAGGCTGCTGTCCAAATCAAACCACGGGAAATACTTTAATTCGTTATTATCTTGCCAGTTTGGCCGCCATCCTTCATTAAGCGCCCTGGTAATGATGATCAGTTTGCAATAAGCAACTATGGATGCGCAATCTTCCGGTTGGCACCCACTTACATCAGGCAAATGCTCCGGATCAATTCCCAATTCGTCGCAGGCATCCTCATACGTCTTGATCCTATCGGTAACCTTTTCGCTAAAAATAGCAGGCTCAAAAACCTGTTTCAGCAATTCCTTTCCACTACTGTCGGCATTACGATAAGCCGATAACACCTTGCTTTTACTTGTACTAACTGTTGTCATGATTTTAATTTTGATTGATTTTTAATTGATTAATAACATGCTCCTTTTATCCACAAACACTTCATATCAACCCGCCTGTATCCAGGTCGTTTAATCATATATCCGCAATCGCATACTACCGGGTTGGTACAGTTAATGTTTATATGATACTCTTCGCCACAAGCACAACACACATGCGTTTTGTGCAATCTTCTTTTTCCTATTAATGATTTTTGTACTGCTTTATTCATCGTCGTATGTTTTGATTGATTTTTAAAATTCTTAATTCTTCACTCTTAATTCTTAATTCACCTCCGCCCAGTACCGTTCCGCGCCTTCATCCCAGATCGTATAAGAACCTTCCGGCCCTATGTACCGGCCTTTGGAAATAGCCTTGTACCCTTCCACCCATATTTTAAGCGTAGCGTCGAACATCACCGACACAGCCGCACGGCTCGAAGGGTTCTTCCCATTGGCATGGCTGGTAAAAATGATCAGTTTATCCCGGTTCGCCTCTTTAAACTCCAGGTATTGCCGGTAAGTAAGCCCGAAGTACTGGTACGAGTCTACAATCACAATAGGCGCCGCCTTCTTTTTGCGTAACCGTTCGGTCAATTCTGCAGGGCTTTCCTTCACGATCGTGATCATGCCGCTAACTTCGTCCATCCCTTCGCGCTCCATGCCGCGTTGCATCGTATGGCTGTCGGCTTCCTCCAGCGAGTTAAACACCACCTTCCCGAACTGCGTAAGGTACTTCATCAGTTGCAACAGGAACGACGTTTTACCGTTACCGGAGTTGCCCCAGATAAACCATACCCCTGCGCGTTCAGGCTGCATGAAAGCATCGTACCACTCACCTTCGAAAGGCATCAGGTCATACTTTTTATTCAACAGGTCGGAGACAGATAAGGCACGCATGGTCAGATTTCTTCTACTTCACATTCAAATTCATCATCTTCCGATACAATGGTGACTTTTATACCTTTTGCAAATTCGGTCACCTCCCTAAAATCACCATCTACATGTTCGTATTGCTTCAAATGATATCCGCCACGCCTCATTGTATACAAATAGCCAAAGCCTTCAATAAATCGCTCATATCCATCCCTAAGAAGCGACATCGCAATAGCTTCAACCAGGTCTTCTATTCCATCTAATTCCCAGAATACGTTTCCCCATTCTTTAAGGGCATCATCATTCCATACATTTTCGTCTATCTCAATGATGTACTCATCCGTACGTTGGGGCCTTGCATTAAATCTTTTCATTTTTCAACTGTTTAAATACTGTTTAATCAGCTTTTTAATCTTACTGTCTTACCCGTCTTACTCTCTTACGGTTTTTTTCAGGGAATACACTTTCCGTTTCACCCTACGCAGGTCGTTGTCACAATCTTCCACTACCTTGTCGATATCGGCCTGGCTGGTGATACCGTTCTGCACGCACACCATGGCAACATCCTTTTTGCTCAACCCATGCAGGGCGATGCACTTACGGCCCATGCGGCTGTAAATCTCATTGTATCCCTTTTTGTTGTACTGCCGTCCGCGGCTAATACGCAGTTCCAAGTACGACGTAGCGCACATGAAAATGCTGCAATTCGGTTCCAGTTCGTTGTACAGCGTAATAAAGAAGTACAGAACCGGATCGCTTAGCTTGTCCACCTCATCCAGTATCAATACAGGGCGTTCGGCGCTTTTCAGCGTGCTCACAATCGTTTCCATCAGGTCGTTGATGGTCATTCCCGAAGCATCGCGCCCCAGTGCGCTCATAATCTTTTGCAGGAAAATCTTCTTTGTCCAGAAATCAGCGCATTTAACCAGGTATGCCTGCTTGTGTCCGTCCACGTAATGTTGTACGGCTGCCGACTTACCCGTCCCGGCATCACCCGTCACGGCAAACACATCCGCACGGCGCATGGCGCTCAATCCCTGCGCTTCCTCCAGCAACATAGTGATCACCTTGTAGTCGCGCGTTTCGGCAATCACCCAATCACCTTCGTTGAACCCGATCTGCGAAGCCACTTTGCGCCACATCTCATCGGTAATCAGTTCCCATTTACCGTTCAGCATCTGGCTCACCGTGGCGGCGCTCACACCGCTAAGGCTGTACGCAGCCTTGTTTTGCGATTCGTAGCGGTCGCAATATTCGCGCAACCGCGTTGCAATTTTGTTTTTTTGGATATCGTTCATATCTTTGTTTTGGTTTTGTAAGCCCCGGCAACCGCATCCGTGCAACCGCCGGGGCTTGGTTATTAATTATTTATTTCTATACATCCCACACATTATCTTCCATCACAACGCGGCTGCGTTCAATGGTAATCACTTTGCCGGTATCTATATCCACAAAGTCCTCATACCAATGAATGCGACCACGCAGGACAAAAACTTTCCTTTTCCGCCTGTCAGTAGGATGGGGTACAAGTTCCATCCCTTCCGTATAGTTTTGCAACTTGTAACCTTCAATGGTTAATTGCTTGTTTTCCACCTTTAATGCACGTATCTTGGAAAGATTTTCAACGATTTTATTTTCTATTACTTCACGTGTCATATCAAATCATATTAAAAATGTTTATTTCCTCATCTTCGCCTTCGACCAATTCCAACACGGGTGCAAGCCGCTTGGCGTTCCGGTTGTTCTTATGCTGGCCCCGGCTGTCGGTCAGCATGTGTTTGGCCAGAGTATCCAGTTCCGGGTGATCGGCCAGGAAGTTATCAACCGTTTCGTTATTGTTCGCCAGGAAATCGGTTATATAAGCCGTTTCGGCGGTGTTAAACTCGCGTATCCGGTTCAGTTCGTCGGAGTCACCAGGCTTGCGGTCTTTCAGCGCCATCGGCTGTACATACTTTTCTTCCAGCATAAACCGCAACGAACCGTCATCATTGCAGGCCAGCACGCGGCGCGTATCCGTTGGGTCGTACTTCACCGTCCATGCCTGCGCATAATGCTTCCTGAAAGCCAGATCAAAACAATCATACGAATGCTTCACACCGTCGATGGTAGCAATCAGCCCGTGCCCTTCCAGCCGGTTCTTGATCTCCGCACCCGTCTTATCGAGGCGCACTGCACCAAAATGGTACAGGTAATTTTCGAGCGTCATCGGCAGCTTATCATCGGCAGGCAGCGCATTGAAAGCCGTCACATACTGTTCGCGCCGCTTGGCCCGTATATCCATAAGTATCTTCACTACCTGCATGCACACCCCATTGTAGTCAGGAATATTACGTCTGTTAGCATTTACAACATCTGAATTTGGTTGTTTTTTAGACTTCACGCCATAACCGCTCCAATTGTCCATCATCTTGCAATATGCAGTATTCAATTCGCGCCCAAACCACGGCTCAATAGGTTTTGCCTTAGCATTCTTAACCCTGGCAGGCGTAGTCTTATCGGATGCGGCCTCATACACGGGCATCATCGTTTTGAGGGAATAATGATCACTCTGTATCTGCCATGCGCGGTACCGGTCACCAAACAGTTCTACAGTATGGCTGATCGCATTACGTACAGCTGCCTGTATCAGTGCGGGCTCTTCCTTCCTTCCAATAGCAAATCCAATCGGGTAATATCCGCACGGGTCTAAAACTACTACAACATTAGGCCGGTGGTGGTATTTCATCACGCCGTTCACCCGTTCCTGGTACAACAGTTCCACGTCCCAACCGTCCAGCGTCCAGAAATACAGCGGCGCCGTTGGCTTGCTGCGTTTCACCTGCATGGCCCGCTTGTTATAGTGTGCTGTCTCGCCGTGCTGCGCTGCGTATGTCTCCAGGTCGTATTTCTTGCGGTAATTACCCACCGTACTGGCTGATATCTTTTTCCAGCCCAATGTTTCGGCACTATCATTGTATATCCTGGCAATTTCGGCATTATCCAGGAAACGCCAGTTACTAAGCAGTTTCACCAAAATAGCTTCCTTATTATGATCGTCCACGCTGGCTGCGTTACGGTTGCGGAAATTGCCGTGTACCAGGCTTTCGTATCCGTCGCGTTTGTACATGTTCAGTTTGTCCTTTAGTCTCTTTTCGTTTCCCGGAAGGCTGTGCGGGTACTTCGTCCGGTTCAGTTCGTTCACGGCCTTGGTCAGCGCGGGCCATATCTTCGGGCGACTCACATTACCCAGCGCCATTTTGAACGCATGATGGTCGGTAGCTAAGTAATGCACCGCATCCAACACAATCGCGTTGGCATAGTATTCCTCCGCCACTTCCTTTTTCAGCTTCTTACCCATATTATCATCAACCACATACGTATGAAAAAAATCATACGCCGCCTGGTTAGGCTTAATGGCAGCATCCAACCGGCTAACCTTCACCGCCTCCGCAGGGTCACCGTACTTGTGGATAATAGCAGCCCGCCGCGGTTCCTTCTTAATGCTTTCCCATATAATCTCAACCTCGCGCCCGTTGCAGGCCCGCCCATTGGTTTGTAGATGCCCGCGTTGCTTGTCGTTTTTGTACATCTTATACGTCAAGCCAGCTTCCAGCCATTCATCCAATGTGATTAATATGTTAAGATTATCGCGACGCACTTCCTATTTTTGATTTTTGATTTTTGATTCCCGAACCCCATCCGATGGGGAGCATCACGCCGGTTTCGGGAAATTGCTTAACTTTGTGGTGTCTAATCAAAAAATTAAGCGTTATGAAAAATTATAAGGCCATTACGATAAAGCCAGACAGTTGATTGATGAAGCCCCAGAAGGAGATCACTTGTCTGAAAATAGTTATGCCGGAAGAGATTTTGCGATCCGGGCAAAACTTGTTGTCCGAGAATTTGATGGAGAAACAGGGCCATTGTATACGCTTATTGGTGATAGTAAAAATGAAGCCATAAAGGCGCTTACAATGCTGGTTGATCATTTGGAGTGTTTTTATGCATCTGCATTAAGCTGACAGCCGTAGCCCTATATGCATCTAAGATTTGAGATACAAGCTCATTATGGCCATTAAAGAACATCATGGGCAATTCTTTTATATTTACGTCTACCCATACTCCATTCACTTCCTTCGTATCAATGTGTATGTCGTGGGTTAATTCGATTGTTATTTTCATGATTATTAATTTTTGATTGATTGCGATTATTTTGTGGGTACATCACCCATGCCATAACGGCACAAATGCCGGTTAGTGCAAATTGGTGCGGAGCGCTGCAAAGGCCGGCTACAAACGATACCAAAGCCAGCGCCATGAAAATGTATGCGAATGTTTTACCGAGTGTTTTCATAAATGATAATATTATGATTGAATTTAAAGTGTGTATTGAATTTGAGGTTAAGCCTAAATCAAGTCAAACAAGGTTGGTTCGCGAGTATTCCAATGTGCTTTCACAACTCCAAGTTGATTTTGAGCATACAGTACGGAGAGACATAATTGACTGCCATCCATTTCCTCATGAGGAACGTGTTTACGTACAGTTTTCCGTGCACAAGACAGTAAATCATCCACAATCTGTTCTTTATCTATCCCAGATTCTTCAAGGTTATGCGGGATTGTTATCTGTACTTCCAAGCGTATTGTCGTTTTCATATATTTTTACGGATTAATTGGTCATTCTTCTACTCCATACAGTTCCCTGGCAATTTGCCGGCATTTTTCGGCTATTGGGCCTGGGCTGTTTTTCCTGATTGCAGTACTGGCAGTGTTTCGGTTGCTGCCGGCACGCCTGGCGATCTCATTAAAGGCGCCGTGTGGCAGCACTACCGGCATTTTTTTCTTTTTTTCTACTATTGTTCCCATTTTTTAATATTTTTACAGCGGTTTTACATTTGCTTAATTCGATGCAAATATACAATCAAAAGATTGTATTATGCAAATAAATGATAGTAAATATTGAAAATATTTTTACTTGGTTGTAAATGAGTAACATAAATTCAAGAATTTCAGATATAATAGCCTACTTTGGTCTTAATACGACATCGTTTTCAGCAAAAATTGGACTATCTAATAATGTGACTATTGGAAATATTGTAGGTGGTAGATTAAGCAAGCCAAGTTTTGATATAATTGAAAAAATACTACTATCATTTGATAGTATTAATGTTGAATGGTTAATTCTTGGTAAAGGTGAAATGTTGAAGAAAGAAAAGTCTGAACAAGATATAAACTATTTGCTTCAAATAATAAGAGAACAACGAAATAGTATTGAAGTAGCCAATCAGGAAATAGGCTCATTAAAATATCAATTGAAGGCATTTCAGAAACCAACCGACAACCATTATTCTGAATATTCATCCCCGTTGAGTATAGCAGCTGAATCTAAACTAGAATATCCAAAACCAAAGAAAAAATAATATGAGAGCATTCATGTCCATTATATGTATTTGTTTTTTATTTGCAAGTTGTGTATATAACAAAAAGCCAGTTGAGAACATATATATATATATGTACAACATGAAGATAAAGAGAGTTTTGCTACAGGAAAAATAGATAGAACTGTTAAAATGGATACGATATGGGCTACTTGCGATAGCCTTACGGCATACGAGGGACATAAAAAATATTTGTTACTTTTAACAGTTGTGCAAGAAGTACAGAAGATAGAACCTAAAGACAAAAATAAGCGGATGCCTTATACGATGCCAATATCGTTTGATGTTCTTTTACCATCTGGCATAAGTGTAAAACATAAGGAATTTTTCGATATACTTGATCTTAAAAAGGAGATTGAAAACAAACAAAAATCTATTAAAGAATTCTATACGAAAAACAATAAATAGCTATCGCACACACAAAACCTATACAACAAAATATCTATTTTATTAAATATCAATAATTAAGACACAATAACAACACTATGATTTTGGGTATTATGGGTATGTTTATTGTATTGTTTGATGTTATTTTTGCCTGTTTTTAACATTTATGCCCTATTTTATCCGGTCGTTTTTTCGTGTTTTTGAGTCCCCAACTGAGTTCCCAACTGAGTTCCCAACATATAAAAACACCCTTCCTACATCTGGGTAATCCCACCCGCAAAAAGGGTATTTTTACATCAAAAATATAGCTGTATTTGCTTTATTTTATAGCATATTAGCATAGTTTGTAACTATCATAAATTTTCGTCGGTAGTTTTAGCTTAGTTTTAATGCTGGGTTAACAATTTGAATTTTTGGCCTTGCGTGTAAATGTTTGTTTATTTGTTTGTTGCGTGCTTTGTGGTAGGACAAATTAATTTTGCCCCCATACTGACAGTGGCAAAATGATACCTTAACTAAATGACATTGGATCATCATTTCTTTTTTCTTCTGGCAGGGATCGGCTGGTCTTTACCAGGATATATTTTCGTGTGAACAGGTATTCAATTTGTAGTTTCCTTATCAGCATTTCCAATACTTTTCTCATCGCGAAAAATAAAAACGCTGTGTGTTTTTCCATAAAACACAGTATGCTTTTTCAAAAACGCTGTGCGTTTTCCCACATCTGCACGATCTTTTGAGCTAATCTGGTTTCAAAATGTAGTAATACGCTAAAGTAGATTCATATTCTCAAAATCCTTCGCTATCGGGCCATTCTTTCGTTGCATGTGATTCGTCGCAGAATGGCATATGATGTGAATGCCCGCAACGGCACAAACGCATTTCATCTGCAGTTTGAATAATACAATTATTGGTATCCCTGAGTTCGCAAGTCCCTTCGATTATCATCGGGCCTTTTGGACAAATAGTGATGTGGGGTTGCTTTTTTATATCTGACATGCTGGTCTTATTGTCCGTCACAAAATCCTACTTTGCTGTGTCTGCCGTCACAATAGGGTTGCTGCCCGGAATGTCCGCAGCGACACAACGAAGTTACCTTGTCGGTGTGGTATTCATTCCCTTCAATGTCCGAAATAGTATACCTTCCCCTGCAGATCAACGGTCCATCCTTGACTGCGGTAATACAAAGGTTTGTTTCCTGACTCTCAGACAAACCATCATTTTCCCTATTTTCATTCTCAATGTCTTTGTTCCATTTATAAGTCAGAGCATCGGTCGGACACAGATTGACTACATCAATGATTTCCTGGGTTGATGCACCGTTCATATTCACCCAGGGACGTTTTCCGGGATTGAACACTGAACGTAACTTCACGAAACAGGTGGTCGCATGGACGCATTCCGCCGGTTGCCAATAAACGGTTATTTCACCATTGGTATATTGCCTGTCATTAGGATTAGCCATAACCTTTCCAGTTGATAAGGATTTGTCATAGGTAGAACCTGTCTGTATGGGTTTTGTTCATTTTTGAAGCATAAAACATGATGACAGAATAACTGAGTAACAGATTTTATCTTTTTTGCAATTTTTGCGTGATATGACTACTGTCATTAAGGCTATTTTGTCAATCTGACCCTGACAGGCTCGGGTTTCCGCACCAGCCACCCGTAAAGCAAATATTTTTCTTCTTTGCTTTAATTCATCCCTATATTTGAACGTGTCTATATCAATTATTCGATTAATCAGTCATTCAGTTATTCAATTATTCAGCTTTTATGGCCTTCACCGGATTGGCTATTGCTGCTTTAATGGCTTGCCAGCTCACTGTAAGTAAGGCAATGCCAATGGTTAATATCGCTACAGCCGCGAATAGCCACCATGGTATATTGGTACGATAGGCATATCCGGACAGCCATTGGTTCATGGCCCACCATGCGATGGGTGTGGCAATAACCAAAGAGACGGTTACCAGTATTAAAAATTCGCGGGACAATAAAGAAGTGATATCTGCCACTGAAGCGCCCAATACTTTGCGTATACCGATTTCCTTGCGACGGTTCTCTGCTGCATGGGCTGATAACCCGAATAAACCAAGGCATGAGATAAAAACAACCAACAGGGCGAACCATGTAACTAATTTTCCGGTATGCTGTTCGTTGACAAATTTCCGGGCATAGCTTTCGTCAATAAATATGTATTCAAATGGAAAATCAGGATTATAGGTCTTGAATATCTTTTCGACCTGTGCCAGATTGTCAGTTATATGATTGGCACCATTCAGTCTTATGTGCATTCCCTCGGGTTTTCTCGCAGGACCTGCTATCACCATAGGTGCTACCGGCTCGTAGGGTGATTCGATCACAAAATCTTTTACCACGCCTACCACATGGAAATCCCGGCCACTTTCACGGATGATTTGACCAATAGGATCGTCAAATCCCATCACTTTTACTGCCGCTTCATTGAGTAGCATAGCGGTCGTATCTGTAGGATGATTATATATATCGATGTCCCTACCCTGTAGGATGGTGATACCAGTGGTTTCAGTCCATCCGGCATCTACAAAAGAACGGTTGATAACGGTTCGATTTTCCGGATCCTTGCCTTGCCAACCCATAGCCCAGGTAGCACTCCACTGATCGGTCATGGACGACAAGGTACGGGTTACTGAGGTAGCTGTGCCTGTGCGAAGTAATTCCTGACGAATCAGATCCTGGTTTTTATCCATCTGCTCGTTTAGCTTCGTATATATCAGTTGATCCTTGTTGTATCCTGTGTTGCGGTCCTGGGCATAACGAACCTGACGGTGTATTACTGCCGTAGAAATGATCAGAATGACGGCAATGGTGAACTGCGTTACGATTAGTAACTTTCGAGGTGTTATCAAGTTTTGTCCGTTTTTGAAAACATTTTTCAATACTTTGACAGGAAGGAACGACGATAGGTAAAACGCTGGGTAACTACCTGCAAGTATGCCTGTAAATGATGTAAATGCCAACAATATTCCCCAGAACCCTATACGGCTGAAATCCAGCCTCAATTGTTCACCTGTCAAGCTGTTGAATGGAGAAAGGAACAGGCATACGATGGCTATTGCAAATGCAGCAGCAATGGCGGACACAAGTACTGATTCTCCCAGAAACAGTTTGATCAATTTGCTCCGTCGGGCACCCATCACTTTACGGACACCTACTTCGCGGGCACGTTTGAAACTGCGGGCAGTACTCAGATTCATAAAATTGATGCATGCAGTCAGTAATATCAACACGGCTATGAGGAAGAACATGCGCAATGTCCCTATCAACCCACCCGCAGCCTTGCCATTTTCAAATTCAGAATATAAATGCCACTGGGAAATAGGGTGCAAAAAAGGTTCGGTTGTATCCTTGCCTCCGGTATGTTGTCTGATGATTCCTTTGATTGCAGCGTCCACGTCCGTCTTACTGGATCCGGGTTTCAATTCCAGATAGGTGATCGTGGAATAGTCGGTCCACACATCCTCGTACGGGCCGACTTCCCAAGATTGCAATGCATCGAAACGAAAACATGTATTTTGGGGTAAGTCGGCCAACACACCTGTTACTTTTGTCGGATGCTTGGCTTGTAGTGTAACAGTTTTACCGATGGGATCCTCATCTCCAAATAACCGTTTAGCAGCATCTTGGGTCAAAACAATCGAATAAGGGGCATTCAAAGCGGTGTTGATATCTCCTTGAAGCAGGGGAAAACTGAACATAGTGAGAAATCCCGGGTCGACCCTTGCTGCCTGCAGATTGATTTTTCTGTCGCCATATGTTACCAGTCGCGACCATTCCTTAAAGCGGGTCATATTGGTGATATCGGAATACTCTTCCACCAGAGTCGGGCCAATAATTTTAGGTGTTGACTCCCAGGTGCCATATTTTTCATTATGGCTCCACAACTGGTACAATTGTTTTTCTTTTTCGTGAAACCGCTCATAACTCCACTGGTTATGCACCCACAACACGATAAGTATTGTAGCGGCCATGCCAATAGCCAACCCACCAATATTGATCGCAGAATAAATACCACCACGACGTAGGTTCCGGAAGAAGATTTTCAGATAGTAAAACATAAGAATTGAAAATAGAGAATTACGAATAACTGAGTAACTGATTTTACTTTTTTGTGAGTTTTTGCGTGATACAACAACTATCATCAAGGTTATTTTGTTGATTTGACTCTGACAGGTCTATCGACCCTGTCAGGTCACCACGCCAAAGACCTGCCAGGCTGGGTCGGTTTCCCACCTCCTGCAAAGTAAACATTTTTGTTCTTCGTCTCGATTTATCCCTATATCTGAACATTTTCATATCAATTACTCAGTTATTCAGTCATTCTGTTATTCAATCATTCACTTTTGATCGCCTTCACCGGGTTGGCTATTGCTGCTTTGATCGCCTGAAAACTTACTGTAATCAGTGCAACGCCGATCGCCAATAAAGCAACCATTGCAAACAACCACCATGGAATGTTGGTGCGATAGGAAAAACCGTTGAGCCATTGATTCATGGCCCACCAAGCAATAGGCGTAGCGATAGCGAATGATATCGATACCAGTATCAGGAATTCATACGACAGCAACGAGGCTATATTCAGTACTGAAGCTCCCAGCACTTTGCGTACGCCGATCTCCTTACGACGGGTGTCGGCCATATATGCCGAAAGCCCAAATAATCCCAAGCAGGAGATAATGACTGCCAACGTGGCAAACCAGGATGCTAAGGTTCCTGTACGCCTTTCCTGTGCGAACTTACGGGCATAACTTTCATCGACAAATTTGTATTCGAACGGAAAGTCCGGATTGTATGACTTGAAAATCCGTTCGATGGCAGCAAGATTTCCGGGAACGGTATTGGCCTTGTTCAGTTTGATCTGCATGATCCCGGTTGAGCCGGCCGGCCCGCCGATAATCATTGGCCGAGTTTGTTCGTATGGGGATTGAACTACATAATCCTGCACCACGCCGACCACATACCAGTCTGCACCATTGTTCTGGATAATTTCACCGATGGGTTCTTCAAATCCCATGATTTTCAATGCCGACGCATTGAGCAATACTGCTGTTGAATCGGTTGTATAAGTATGTATGTCGATGTCCCTGCCTTGCAGGATGATTACGCCTGTAGTTTGTGTCCATCCGGCATCTACATATAAACGGTCGATAATCATTTTCTGGTTTTCGTCCTTGCCCTTCCAATTGATACCCCAGCTTGCGCTCCATCTTTCGGTCATCGGGGCGCTGGTACAAGCTACAGATACGGCTGCCCCCGAATTTAACAGTTCGCTTCGGATGCTTTCCTTCCGGGCTTGTGTTTGATCGTTCAAGTCGACACAA
Organism: Bacteroidales bacterium; assembly: GCA_031551645.1. Classification (GTDB taxonomy): domain Bacteria; phylum Bacteroidota; class Bacteroidia; order Bacteroidales; family UBA4181; genus JAIRLS01. The sequence continues at coordinate 26,660 of JAVBNI010000287.1, forward strand.
ATCAATTGATCCTTGTCATACCCGATGTTTCGTTCCTGGGCATATTGTATTTGCCGGTGTACCATCAAGGTGGCCACAATGAGTACTATTGCAGAAGCAAATTGCGTTACGATGAGTACTTTGCGCGAGGTTATCACTCCTTTCTTTTTGTTAAAAATGCCTTTTAATACCTTAATCGGTTGAAAAGAAGATAAATAAAAAGAGGGATAACTTCCGGCCAGGATACCCGAAAACAATATAAAAACCAGCAAAATTGCCCAGAACCCGATGTTGCCGAATTCGATGCTGAGTTGTTTTCCCATGATGCTGTTGAAATAGGGGAGGCAGATTTTTACCAATCCCAGTGCAAAAAGCGCGGCGATAGATGTTGCCAGAACCGATTCGCCGAGGAAATATCTGATCAGTGACAGCCTGCCGGCTCCTGCGATCTTACGTACCCCGACCTCTTTGGCTTTTTTGGCGCCACGGGCTGTGCTCAGATTCATGAAATTGATACAGGCAATCAGCAGTATCAGGAAGGCTACCAACGAAAACAGGCGTAATGACTCGATCAGTCCGCCCGCAGCTTTTTTATTTTCAACCTTCTGGTATAAATGCCAATTGGAAATAGGATAAAGAAAAGGTTCAGTCTGGTCCTGAAGGTTGGTGTGTTGCTTGATGATGTCCTTGATCGATTCATTGACAGATGCCGGATTCGCATTGGTTTGTAATTCAACATAAGTGACAGTATTATAATAACTCCAGTTCTCATCCGGAGTTCCTGAATCAAACAAGCTCAAGTATGGCAACAGAGCGTCGAAACTGAAAATAGTATTAGCAGGCAGATCGGCCATGATACCCGTTACCGTTACCAGGCGTTTGTTTTGCAACAGTACCTGTTTGCCTATGGGGTCGTCACCGGCAAAGATCCGTTTTGCAGCATCCTCGGTGAGAACAATTGAATAAGATTCGTTAAGTACTTGATTGATGTCTCCCTGCAACAGAGGAAAACTGAACATACTTAGGAATGCGGGATCAACGAATCCGGTAGATATATTCAGTTTTTTATTTTCATAAGAACACAACTGTTTGGAAGTTTTATACCTGGTCATATCGGTGATTTCGGCATAGTCTTCCACCAGGGTTGATCCGATGATATCGGGACTGAACTCAAAACTACCCATAGACTGGTTGTGGTTCCATATCTGGTATAGTTGCCCTTCTTTCTCATGAAAACGGTCATAGCTCCATTCATGGTATACCCACAACATGATGAGAATCGTTGCAGCCATGCCAATGGCTAAACCGCCAATATTGATGACGGAGTAGATACCGCCACGGCGGAGATTACGGAATGTGATTTTCAGATAATAGAACATAAGAATTGAGAATTGAAAATGGAGAATTATGAAATTTGTGAATAACAGAATGATTGAATAACTGAATAACAGAATGACTGATTTTACTTTTTTGTGAGCTTTTATGTGATATAGCTACTACTATCTCAAGGTTTTTATCAGTTTGACTCTGACAGGTCTATCGACCCTGTCAGGTCACTACGCCAAAGACCTGTCAGGCTGCGAAGCTGCTAACAAACAGGGTCGGGTACCCACCTCCCGCAAAGCAAACATTTTTGTTCTTTGCTTCCATTCATCCCTATATTTGAACCTTTTCATATCAATTCAATTACTCAGTTATTCCGTTATTCCGTCATTCAATTATTCACTTTTGATGGCCTTCACCGGGTTAGCCGTAGCCGCTTTCACAGCCTTCCAACCAACGGTCAGCAAGGTAAGTGTAATGGTAATGGCTCCTGCTACAGCAAACATCCACCAACTGATATCGATACGATAAGCATAATCTTGTAACATCTTATCCAACCAATAATAGGCCAACGGGAAAGCGATGAGCATGGCAATACCCACAAGGATGAGGAATTCTTTCGAGAGCATCTCCACGATACCTGCTACACTGGCGCCAAGTACTTTGCGGATACCGATTTCTTTGGTTTTGGTTTCGGCTGTGTAGGTTACCAAACCAAAGAGGCCAAGGCAGGAAATGAGGATGGCAACAAGCGAAAAAACCGAAAATAGCCTACCTGTGCGTAGATCCGATTTATACATTTTATCAAAATCAGCATCCAAAAAACTATAACTGAAATCAGCGTTTTTATTTTGTTCCTTCCATATCTTCTCAACAGAAGCAATAGCTGTTTGTGTCTTTCCCGGCGCAGCTTTCACATACATGAATATTTGCGCTTCATGGAAATAGCAAATATAAAGAGGTTTTATCTTCGAATGCAGGTCTTTGTAATTGAAATCTTTCACAACACCAACAATTTCGGCATTTTCTTTATCCAAATGCATCCCAATTACAGATTGGCCTTTTCCGATTAATTTTGCTGCCGTTTCATTTACAATAATTCCCCTGTGATATTCATTTTCTTCCTGTCCCGAACGAAAGTTCCCTCCTTCGACAAAGTGAATATTCATCAATGAAAAGAAATTGGAATCAACATGCATTTCGCTAAATGCCTGTTGTTGCTTGGTTTCTTTGTCTTGCCAGATATCTGTCCTTTCACCATCAATAATCATTTTATCATTGAAAGACCCCGACACGCTTAAAATACCCGGTTCTTTTAATAATTGTTCCTTAATGACAGGATATTGAAAAGCCATGTCGAGAATATTGACTGTAAATATATTCTCTTTGCTATATCCGGGATTCATATGTTGCATAAACTGCAATTGGGATTTGATGATGATGGTAGCAATAATCAGCGCCATAGAAATGGTAAACTGCGTTATAACTAAAGTTTTCCTGAAAAATGAATCTTTTTTCCCGGCATCGGAGCCAAAAGCATCGACCGGATGGAAAGAAGAAAGGGAAAATGCCGGATATAAGCCGGCCAATAATAGGATCACTATCGATGTTCCCAAATAGATGAGAAGCGTTGATGGCTCAAATAAGCTGAATGATAGCTGTTTTCCGGAAATTTCATTATAGAACGGGAGTAACAGGTAAATTAACAAGGTGGTTAAAACAAGCGATACAAGCAACAAAATAATTGTTTCGTTCATCAACTGCCATAATAACCTGATCTTTTTTGCACCTATGATTTTGCGTACGGCTATCTCACGACGGCGTTTGCTTGCTCTGGCTGTTATCAGATTGATATAATTAATGCATGCAATAATTAAAATGAGCAGGGCGATCATTGAAAAAATGTATACGGTTTTCAGTCCGACCGGCTGTCCGTTCAAAGCATACAGATGTATTTCCTTCAAGGGTTGCAACCGGTAGTTCTTCTGCGACAGATCTCCGGCAATTGCTTCCGGGTTACTGCCAAGAGCTAATTTAACATACGTATTAAAATGATAGCTCCCCCAGTCGTCTTCGATCTGTGTCCAATTGCCATTTCCCGGGAAGGTCCGTTGCTGTACATCAAATCTGACAAGGAAATCAGCCGAGATAGATGAATTACCGGGAAAATCTTTCATCACCGCTGTTACATGAAAGGTCAATTCTTCAGGAAAATATGGTTTTTTTGCTTTCAATATTTTGCCTATCGGGTCTTCGTCTCCAAAAATAATTTTTGCTTTGCTTTCGGAAATAACCATAGACAGGTCATCCGGGAAAGGCTGGTGAATATTCCCTCGCATCAGCGTAAAATCGAACATATTAAAAAAAGATGTATCCACAGCTAAAGCTGAAATATCTTTGTATTTGATATGTTCATGATCCAAAAAGTCAATCGGATAACTACCTGTCCGGCAATATTTTTCAATTTGGGGCATATCTTTATGTAAAGATACGGCCAAAGGCGCCGGGGTTGTTTCCCAGTATTCGGTATTTTCATTAATTTTTAAGACTTTGTAAATTTGCGCCTCATTTTTGTGGAAACGGTCATAACTCAGTTCATCCTTCACCCAAAGCGAGATCAGGATACAAACAGCAAGGCTTACCGCTAAACCTCCAATATTAATAGCCGAATACAGGTTACCTTGGCGCAAATTGCGCAAAGCAATTTTCAGATGATAAAAAAAGTTGTTCATAGATCAATTTTTGTTTTATTTTATTGAAAAAATATAAAAATGATTACCTATATTTGTTTCCACCTGTTGAAGCATGGAAAAGTAATCTTTATTAATCATTTAATATTTAACACACATGGAAAACCGCCATTCGCAGTCTGTCCCACAGGACGTTATCGGACAGGAGAAAAGCCTGTTGACGGAAGCTAAAAAGCTCCTGGAACCCTATTGCCCGAC
>JAVBNI010000242.1:0-3703 GCA_031551645.1 Bacteroidales bacterium
TTCAAAAAAATGACGCATCTGAGATTCAATCTCTAACGAATAAAAGTTTTTCATGTCTGGAATTTCATTGGTTAAGTTGCTGAACAAAGATAACATGAAATAATTGGAAATGGGAATTTTATTTTGGGCGCATTCCTTAGCAATAATCTGTGGAACTAATCTTTTTCGTGACGACGAAAGATAATCGGGATTAGGATATTTGAATGCCTGTGTCCAATCAAAATCGGGTGAAGGGAACTCTAAATATGCCGTGAAAGGGCCTGTCAAATTTCCTGAAATGTAAACAGCCTGAACTTCTAATGAGCCAAAATCAAGCACACGCCCTTTATCGTCATAAGAAACTAAAACATAATCAATATTACCTGCCGATTTTCCAAATTTATCCTTTAGGCGAACTTCTCCAATGTGCGTCCAAGTTGACTTGTTGCCAAAAATAAAAGATGCCGCATCACTTATGATTTTCCAATCTTCACGAAACCTGACAGGGCAAATAATCACAGGCTTATTTTTATGATTTAGGCTACAAACCCCTAATGGAAATTCGATACTGTTTTTAGTGCAGTTTGAAACGATATTGTTGAATGGACAAAGTTTATCCATTCTATAACGGATTGCTCTTTCGGATTGATCGTCAATCGGAAATCCAAAAACTTCTGCCAATGGTTGATTGTTGTCCATATTAAAATTCATTACATGCAAAGATAGCAATTTAATCTTTTACTCAGTCTATTTCTTGCTTTTAAATAAGTTGAGCATACTGCCAATGTTAAAGGATTTCATGTTCAGTTTTGACACTATTGCTTTCTTTCCCCAAAAATCAGGCAAGAAGCCTTTCCCTTTCAGTAAAACCAAAAATTCATTTGCTATTTGATAACTTTTTCATCCATTCTATCGACATAATGTGTATGAAGGAGTTCGTGGGCGAGATCTCCTCCCGGTTTTCCGAGATAATCTCTGTACAGCGCCGTAATAAAAGGATTTAAATGCGACTGACGGAGCGCTTTGCTTTCATCTTCCTTGTATAATGCTTTCATACGCTTGGTTCTCACGTAAGGGTCATCGCTGCGTGGTTGCCCGCCGCCACAGATACAACCGCCCGGACATCCCATTACTTCTATAAAATGATACGGAGAGCTGCCCTTCTTTATTTGTTCCATCAATACTTTTGCACCTGCTAAGCCATGTGTTACCGCAATTCTTGCTTCAAAGCCTTCAAACATTTTATATTCCTGCAGCACATTTTCAAATTTTATCTTCGCTTGTTTTATCCGGTATAGTCCGGAAAGAGAATTGATATGTAATCTTGCGTGTGGCAAAACTCTACCCGTAACAGTAGCATAAACTGTTCTGATGGCCGCTTCCATTACGCCGCCAGTAACTCCGAATATATCGCCTGCACCGGTTGATTGTCCCATCGGTTCGTCGAATTTTTCGTCTTTTAAATTTCGGAAATCAATACCTGCCTGTTTAAGCATCTCACCAAACTCGCGTGTTGTAAGAACAGCGTCTACATGGATGCCTTTGCCGGTCATTTCTTCGCGCACTATTTCAAACTTCTTTGCAGTACATGGCATGATGGATACCATATATATTTTTTTCGGCGAAATATCATTTTTTTCGGCGAAATATGTTTTCGTTATGGCGCCAAGCATCATGTGAGGCGATTTACAGGTTGACAGATGCGGTATTAGTTGCGGGAAATACGACTCAAGGTATTTGACCCAACCGGGTGAACAACTTGTAATCATCGGTAGTACCGCTTCCCGGCCGGACAGTGCGGATATTGCCCTGTTTAAAAATTCCGTACTTTCTTCCATAATGGTCAAATCGGCACTCCAATTTGTGTCGAAAGCATAATCGGCGCCAAGTGCACGTATTGCAGCCGGCAGTTTTCCGGTAACGGAAGTTCCTGCCGGATAGCCGAACAGTTCGCCCAATGCCACACGTACTGCCGGAGCAGCTTGCATCACCACTTTGACTTCAGGATTTTTTAACGCCTCCGATACTCTTTCAATATGGTCTGTCTCCCGCAAAGCGCCTGTGGGGCAAACCACAACACATTGTCCGCAGAATGTGCACCTGGCATGGTTAATAGATATATCCATGGCCGGTGCAATAACTGTGTTGAAACCCCGTCGCTGGGCGTCGAGAATCCCTATTCTCTGAATGTTTTTACATGAGGTAACACAACGGCGGCAAAGAATACATTTCGACAGGTCGCGCGAAATAGCAGGCGAAACGTCAATCTGTTCGCGAACGCTATCCGTATGGTAACGATTTTCGGTTACACCCAATGTTTCGCCTAAGCGCTGCAGTTCGCATGATTGATCACGTTTGCAGCCCGTACATTCTTTTGTATGGTCTGAAAGCATGAGCTCATACGCAATTTTACGCGCTTTGACTACTCTCGGGGAATCAGTCTCTATTACCATTCCTTCTTTTACGTCTGTCATACAAGCTGCTTGAAGCGTACGGGCACCTTCTACTTCTACGGCGCATATCCTGCATGAACCATATTTATGGACGCCTTCCAAAAAACATAATGAAGGAATATTTATTCCATTTTGTTTGGCTGCTTCAAGGATCGTGGTTCCCCACTCAACACTTATTTTCTTTTTGTTTATGGTTAGTTGTATCATATTTTACGGCTAATTGGAGTTCAGTGAGCAAACGCCTGCCCTGCAATATTTTTGATGGATGTGTTCTTCAAATTCTTCCCTAAAAAAACGAATTGCCGAAAAAATAGGATTAGGCGCTGATTGCCCCAAACCACATATTGCCAGGTCTCGAACCGTTTCGCCTATTTCGGTCAAAAGCTCGAAGTCGCCCGCTGTACCTTTACCTCGATTGATATTTTCGAGAATATCCAGCATCCTCTTTGTTCCCACTCTGCATGGCACACAATTCCCGCATGATTCGTCACAGAAGAATTCCATGAAGAAACGCGCACTATCGACCATACAGATTTTGTCGTTCATAACAATCAAACCACCTGAACCCATCATGGTACCTAATTGGCTCAACGATTCGTAATCTACAGGCGTATTGATGTGTTCTATTGGTACGTATCCGCCCGAAGGGCCGCCAATTTGCACTGCTTTAAAATTTTTATGATCGGGAATACCACGGCCTATCTTATACACGATCGTTTTCAATGACGTTCCTATCGGCACTTCAATAACGCCGGTGTTCACAATGTTGCCTGCGAGTGAGAAAATTTTTGTTCCGGTAGCATTATTCAACCCAATACCTGAATACCATTTACCGCCCTTGTTGATGATTTTGGGAATGTTTGCCAGCGTTTCCACATTATTAACAACGGTTGGATATCCTAACAAACCCCGTTGTGCGGGATATGGCGGCTTTTGTTTTGGTTCGCCCCGTTTTCCTTCGATCGCCGATATTAAAGCCGATTCTTCGCCACATACGAAAGCCCCTGCACCGATTTTTATTTCGAGGTTAAAACCGTATTCTGTCCCGAACAGATTATCCCCAAGAAGTCCGTAGTTATATGCTTGTTTTATTGCCACCTGTAATCGTTCGAGCGCCATTGGATATTCGGCGCGGATATACACATAACCTTGCCGGGCGCCAATGGCATAAGCGGAAATGAGCATTCCTTCAATAAGGCAATGAGGGTTGCCTTCAATGAAACTCCTGTCCACAAAAGCACCCGGGTCGCCTTCATCGGCATTGCAGACCA